>NZ_NFHK01000012.1:0-73981 GCF_002161315.1 Faecalibacterium sp. An77 | reverse complement strand
TGGTAGTTCATACAGTTCCCTCCGGTGGTTTGGTGGTGTAGTAACTCTATTCTACCAGGGTTCTGTATGAACTTCTTTTTATTTCCCTTAAGTGTTGCACTTGATAGTATAATTCACCAATAAAACAAAAAATCCGTTTCCTTTTGGAAACGGATTTCTTTTGGTGGAGATAAGCGGGATCGAACCGCTGACCTCTTGAATGCCATTCAAGCACTCTCCCAAGCGGTACGCGTGCACGGCCTCAAAACCAATGCCTGGGAGACGCAATCAATATGGTCACGCAAAGAAAAATATTTTTTCCCGAATCCTCTTCAGCCGGAATGCCTGAAAGAAAAGAGGAAAAAATATTTTCAATAAAATACACCTTGATTTATACCAGAACCAGAGGGCTCTTTTTTGCCCCTTCCCTTATAATAAAGGTATGCAGCTTATATTATATGTCAAAGAGAGGATGAATCAAATGGTGTCTGGTGAGCTTGCTGGAAAAATAAATGTGTGCCCGGAATAGGCTGAAATGGATTTTGCAGAGAGATGGCAAAAATGTGCTGCCGCTTTTAAAAAGAAATATTGAGAATATGGTTCGTATATGTTATACTTTTGCTGCAGATTCCGCATGGTGAAAGTGTATTTGTGGAAGGGAAAGGATGAAGGTAAGATGAAATGTCCAAACTGCGGACAAAGTTTGTCGGATACTGCACAGTTTTGCAGCAAATGCGGTCAGCCGGTTCATCCAGCGCCGCAAAAAAATGAAAAAAGAAAATGTCCCAACTGCGGATATCCTTTATCAGAGGATGCGATGTTCTGCAATAACTGCGGCCAGCTTATTGAGGATCAGCTGTCCGAGCAGGAAAGTCAAGCTGAGCCTGGCCAAAAAGACGGCGGTAATATTTTAAGATCTCGCCGCGGTCATAAAATCGCGGCTATAATTGCCGTTGTTGTCATTGCTGTGTTTGCCGTGACGGCTGCTGCGGTTTTTCTCAAACAACCAGCAGAAGAGCCAGTGGCTGCATCCCAGACAAGGGAGGAAGACCCGGAACAGGAAGCTGCGGAAATAAATTCAAAATGGGAGCAGCAGGAACAGAATGCAATGGAGGCAGAACCGGAAAAACAGCAGCCGGAGGAGAAAGAAAATGCGGAACCATCCTCCGATCAGGAAAGCTCGGAAGCTGTCCAGGTACAGGAAGAATGGGGACAGCAGGAAATTCTGATCAGCCCAAAAGAAGCGGGAAAAGCTGTGCTGACACTGCGGCAAAAATACCAGGGCGTATGGACAACGCTTTTTGAATGCGAGGCAGCCATCGGACGCAACGGCACAACAGCGACTCCCGCCGAGGGAGACGGAAAAACGCCGGAAGGAACATTCCCGGTGCTCTTTTGTTACGGATTGGAGCAGCCCCAGACAGGAATTCCCTTTATTCAGCTTTCGTCAGAGCACGTCTGGGTGGATGACAGCGAATCGGAATACTACAATTGCCTTACAACAAGGGAACAGGCGGGAGATGCTTCCTTTGAGGATACATATTCACAGTTTGTCAGAGGATATTATTCCTGCAACATTTTCTTTGCCAATAACGGGGATGGACAGACCCCGGGCAAGGCGACTCCTGGAATGGGATCGGTTCGTGTGCTGGAAGGGTATACAAAACAACTTGAGCCGACCAATGGAGACATCAAGATCTCGGCAGACAATATGCAGGCGCTGCTGGAGTTTTTGAATGAAAAATACAGTCCGGTCGTTACGGTCAGCGCAGGATGAATTAGTGGGGGAGGTGCTGTAATTGTATTGTGCATCGTGTGGACGTGAAATTGAAAATTCGGCGCGATACTGCCCTTATTGCGGGACAAAAGTGGAGCCTCAGGCAGGGAATCCAAACCGTATCAGCGAAGCGGAAAAGAATCAGCCTGTGAAGGAATTGCCTTGCACAAAGTCAGAAAGAAGCGCTCTGGAGAGGGCTGCTGAAGGGCAAAATGGCGTTAGCGAAAACAGACGCAGGATGCGTATGGTGGTATACGTTGCCAGCATTCTGCTGTGGTTGTTTGCTCCTTACATGGCGGTGGATTTGTTCACCTTTTATCAGCAGCCGACAGCGTTTCAAATTGTTACAAATCAAGTGGCGTATTTGGGCTCGCTGTTTGAAAGCCTGGCGTTTTGGGCGTCGGCTGCATGCCTCATGACATTTATTTTTGGCCTGCCGCGGGTTTCAGACAAAAAGCATACCGCAGCACATATTTTTTCCATCTTAGCCGAACTCCTTATGGGAATAGCCTTGCTGCAGAATATCTTTTGGTCCTTACAGGGACTGGAAGGTTATTTGGGGGTTGGATATTGGGGCCAGGCGATTCTCTTTCTTCTTATAATAATAATGTAAACTTGTAATTTGAATTGAAAAATAATCCGCCATTTCGAACCGGCTGACGGCAAGAAGTGGCGGATTTTTTCTTTTTTAATATAAGTTTTATTTGCCTGTTCTGGCGTGAGCTTGACGGGAGAAGGGTTGGAAAATCCAGTCCAAAACCATGCGATTTATTACATGAAATAAGCATAATATTACATAGTGGATAGTGAATAGAAAAAAGTGTGTTATACTACATTCAACTAAATGCGACACTTCCCTGGATGCATTGAAATATGGTACAGCTTGAGATGCAAATGGGATGTACGTCAGAGGCATGTGAAACATAAGGGAGGAAGTCAAATGGTCTGTCCGAAATGCGGAAAAACAGTGCCAGACAATGCGAAGTTCTGCGGATTTTGCGGAGCCAAGCTGGGAGAAGAAACCAGCGGTTTGGTCCCCAAAAACGAGAAGATTGTGCCGAAAGCCGTGACCGCCGTCCGGCCGGTAAATCATGAAAAAGAAGCTGCGGTTATCATCAAGCCCCGGTTTTCTGACCGCAGGAAGATGCTGCTTATTGCAGTGGCAGTGCTGGTGGTACTGGCACTGGCTGCCGGTGCATTTATGCTGTTTTTGGGCGCTGGCTCAAAAAATGCGTATATCTGTCTGTCGGACGGACGGTATGAGCTGATTACCAATCTGGATAAAGGCGAGCTTTTGGAAATTGCATCCAGCCGGTCGGATTATGGGGACCTGTGTTTTACGCCGGATGGAAAGTACATTTATTATTTTTCCAAGCTGGATTCCCAGTATGGTTCGGGTACGCTGTGCCGGGCTGAGTACGGGAAAATGAAGGCAAATTCCTCCAAAAATGATCGCTATATCACAGTGGTGGCGACCAATGCAAGCCATAACTTTGATGTCCTGGACGACGGCACCCTTCTCTACACCAATGAAGATGGTACCTTATATTATTTCGACGGGGAATCGTCGGAGCAGATTGCGCGGGATGTGAAATTCTACGAGACGGAGACAGACGATAAAGGGAATGTCCTTTATCTGGTGCAGGATGAAAACGGAACCCGTGAATTCAGCAGCATCATGTACCTCACCAATCTGGAGAAGCTGGACCAGAGAGAAAAGCTGGACGACGATCTGAGCGCCCTGGTCACTCTGACCGATGAGGGCGAAATTATCTATACAAAGTATACCGACGAAGGCGTGGACCTGTATCGGATGACTATGGACTCCCGCGAGCCGCAGCTGATGGACGAAAATGTTAGCCTGTACAGATACAGTGACGGCCAGTTGATTTACAGCGTCATGAAGGAAAAACGGGGCCTGGATGAGTTTGTGGATGGGACAAAGGTCTCCGGTACGGTCAACCGGGAAGATTATCAGATTCCCTCGTACTCCTATTACTACATCAACAGCGCATCGGATGTAGCGTCGTATGACGGGCTGTGCGCTTCCTGTGACACAACCTTGAAATTTTTCAGAGAAGTGCTGGGCACCAGTGCGTCCATTGCAGAAGCTGCCGAGTCTGGAAATTCGGTGGTGAGCACGGCCTGCCAGTCTTTCCTGAACAAGTACCAAGATTACGAGACCAACAACGACGGTTTTATCGAAGTGAATGAATCGGTGCAGGCCGATCTTCAGCTGCTGGCGCAGGCCTGCGGCGCGCCGGATCAGTGGTATCTGCTGTGTATCGGCAAACGCCAGACCAGCACGACTTACGACTGGGATGCTTACTATGCGGCTGTGGAACAGGCCGCTATGTGGGAGGATCTGCAGAATAAAGAACTGTATAACTTGCCGATCTATACCCTGAAAAAGATGGAAAACGGTGAGTCTGAGGTGATTTTGGACGATCTGTCGATTTGCGGCAGCGTATCGGACCTGATGCTGATGGCAAGCGTGGAGGATATAGCTTCCCGGGCGAAGATCGAGGAGATCGGCAGCGCATGGGATCTGGAGGATCAGTTGTCCAGAAATCTCAACCAATACAGCAGAGTGCTGATGTATCAGAAGGACAGCGGTCAGATGATCGAGGTGAGCGGCCAAGATATCATCGAGATGGCACAGGACGGCTATATCAACGACGTCGCTTGTGTAGGAGATCACCTCTTTGTGGAGAACGGAGATGCAGTGCTCTATGTTTCCGAGATTGAAAACGGCGTGGCGGACAGCTTTACTGTGCTGAGCGATGCCGCAGGGATTCTGGGTGTCGAAGACGGAAAGCTCTATTATCAGGAAGGTTACTATACAGACGACGAATACGAATATGTGGACTTGTGTGTCTGGGAAAATGGCGAAACCTCGCGGCTGTTGACCGATGTCAACCCCGCCGCTATTTGGGTTTATGACGATGGCAGTGTGGTAGCCAAGACCTATCAGGACTACGATGGAGCCGGTGAGCTGATTCTGCTGAACGAAAAGGGTGAGAAGACTATCCTTGCGGATGAAGCGACGTACTTTGTGCGGACCGAGGCGTCTGAGATGCTGTATATTTCGGATCAGGACCTCTACGTTTACGACGGCAAGGAAAAGACCAGAGTGGCCAATGATGTGGACAGAATCTGGTGCCGCGAGACGATGGTCCCGGTGATGAGCACGGAATACAGCTATTGATAAGCCGCAGATCATAAAGAAAAGAGAGTTGGTACGGTTATGGCTTTTTTTCATAAGGTGAAAGATACATTTTCGCAGGCCGGACAGAGTACAGTCAAGATGGCCAAGGAGTTTTCTGAGACCACCAAGCTGAACAACGAGATTTCAGAAGCAGAAACCCAAATCAATAATCTGTATCTGGAGATTGGTTACCAGATTTATGTTGCGCACAGTGCGGATCCTCTGCCGGAGGTGGCCGAACTTATTGAAAAGATCCATGCGCTGCATGATAAAATCGACGACAACCGCGCTCAGATTCAGGCGATCAATGCGGCCGGGCATTGCCCCAACTGCGGCGCCAAAATCAAACCTGGCATGGCGTTCTGCAGCGGCTGCGGCACAAAACTTGCTGTGGAACAACCCCAGCCGGAGCCTAAACCGGCAAAACCCATGTTCTGCGCCAACTGCGGGGCCCAGGTTTCTCCCGATGCGTCGTTCTGTACCTCCTGCGGTGCACCCATCCCCTGAGGATCGGCCGGGACGGCTGCGGACGGTGGTGAGATAAAAACAAGGTGGTGAGATGGAATGGAACAAGCCAACCAAAATCAGGCGGGACAGGGATTGAAAGCGGAGAGCAGAGGCATCCGAGTCAATTTGATTAGTGAGGATGGCCAGCTGGAAGTTTTGTTTTTGCCTCGGATGATCGAGGGAAAATACCTGTTCCGCCAGGCTGTCAGCCAAAAGCCTTTGACGTTTCTTTCCATCGAGGCCGAACCGTCCGAAGATGGCGGTTCGGGCGTCTGGATGCTTTGCTGCGGGCCAAATACCTGTTTGCTGGGCGGAGAGTCGATTGATGCACGTCGGGTACCGTTGGCCCACAAACACTTGTATTATCTTACCTGCAACGGGCAGCGGTATATGCTCTATGCCGAAATGCAGACGGCGTCCAATGGAGTGTTCCGCAACTATCGTGTGCCACGGGATGTCCCGATTACGATTGGGCGGGGAGATACCAACGACATCATCAGCACAGGCCGCTTCATCAGCAGGAATCACGCCGCCATGTGCCTGACAAGCTCTGGATGGGAAATCCGGGATCAGGGCAGCGCAAACGGCGTTTATGTGAACTGCCGGCGGGTGAATATGGCCAAACTGCATTTGGGAGACAGCATTTATTTGACCGGGATGCAGATTCTGGTGGGGACCGATTTCCTTTCCATCTGTGGCGGGGACAATGAGCTGTTTCTGAACCAGGCGGTGCTCCATCCGCTGAAAGCTGTGCGGGGGGCTGCGTCGCCGGCGCGTAAGCCGAAAAGCCTGTTTAACCGCCAGCCCCGCAGCCGCTTTTCCATGGAGTGGGAAAGCATTGCGATTGACGGGCCGCCCATGCCTATGGGCTCCAGCAGGATGCCTCTGGTCCTGCGGATGGGTTCCTCTGCGGTGATGGGCGGCCGGGCCATTGCGACGGGCAGCTACAGTATGGCGCTGACGTCTCTGGTCTTTCCGTTTCTGACCCAGCGCTACAGCGAAAAAGAGCGCAAAGAATACGAAGAGCGGCGGCTGAAAAAGTATACAGAATATCTGGAACAGAAAAAACAGCAGATCATCGATGAGTGCAGCCACGAATATCAAATTCTGAACGAGAATTATCCCGCGCTCGATACCATGCTGAAGCATTGGGGTGAAAAGCGGCTGTGGGAGCGCAGAAACAGTGATGATGATTTTCTGACGCTGCGAATCGGCTCGGGAACCGTACAGATGCAGGCAGAGCTGGAATATCCGACACGACGGTTTGAGATGGACCAGGATGTTCTGGAAGAACAGATGTTTGAACTGGCTGAAAAGCAGTATCTGATCAAAAATGTCCCCATTATGATTTCGCTGATGCAGGACTATGTCATCGGTGTGCTGGGCGCCCGCCCGGCGGTGCTGCAGTTTGTGCTTGCTTTGCTGATGCAGCTGGTGATGAGTCACAGCTACGACGAAGTCAAATGCATCTTTCTGGTGGAGGAAGAAGAGCTCTGCCGCATGGATGATATCCGCTATCTGCCGCATTTGTGGGACGATGAGCGAAGCACCCGCTTTTTGGTGACCGATCAAGCCGGCACTGGGACAGTCGGCGAATATCTGCGGCAAAATATGCAGGAACTTCTCCAGGACAAAAAGGACTACGGAAGATACACCAAAACACACCCGCACTATGTTGTGTTTGCCTTGAGCAAGCGTCTGTACGACAGCATCGAAGTGCTCAAGGAAGTCCTCATGGACAAGGAAAACTGTGTGGCTCTGTCGGTGGTGGCTGCGTTCAATGAATTGCCCAAGGAATGCACCAAGGTCATTCAAATGCGGGAGCCGACGACAGAGGAGCAGCTTTGTTTTGACTTGCTGCATCCGGATGCGCCGCCCCAGAAGTTTGTGCTGGACCCATGCGACACAGCCGTCCTGCACACATCGATGAAGACTCTGGCCAACACCCAGCTGAAAAGCTTGTTCAGTAATTTCACGTTGCCAAAGACCTTTACTTTTTTGGAAATGTTTGGGGTAGGCAAGGTAGAGCATCTGAATCTGCTGAAGCGCTGGGGCGAAAGCGACCCCATCCACAGCCTGGCTACACCGGTAGGAATTGGGACGGACGGCGAACTCTTTATGCTGGACCTTCACCAGAGCCGGCAGGGACCGCATGGTCTGGTGGCCGGCATGACCGGCTCGGGCAAGTCGGAGTTTATCATCACGTACATTTTGTCCATGGCGGTGAATTACAGCCCGGACGAGGTGGCCTTTGTCCTGATCGATTACAAAGGCGGCGGTCTGACTGGTGCGTTCGAGGACGAAACCAGGAATATCCATCTGCCGCACCTGGTGGGAACCATTACGAACCTGGACGGTGCAGCCATCACACGATCGATGATTTCGATTGAAAGTGAGCTTGCAAGGCGGCAGAGAATCTTCAATGAGGCCAAGTCCGCCTGCAATGAAGGCACGATGGATATTTACGACTATCAGCGGCTGTACCGCAATCATCAGGTTTCGGAGCCATTGCCCCATCTGTTCATTATTTCGGATGAGTTCGCTGAGCTGAAGAGCCAGCAGCCGGAGTTCATGGATAAGCTGATCAGTACGGCCCGCATTGGCCGCAGCCTGGGCGTCCATTTGATTCTGGCCACCCAGAAGCCGGCCGGTGTGGTGAGCGACCAGATTTGGAGCAATACCAAATTCCGGGTGTGTCTGAAGGTGCAGGACAAGAGCGACAGCCAGGATATGCTCAAGCGGCCTGAGGCGGCGGAGCTGAAGGACACCGGGCGGTTCTATTTGCAGGTTGGCTACAACGAATATTTTGCGTTGGGTCAGTCTGCATGGTGCGGCGCGGACTATATCCCCCAGGACGAAGTGGTGACCCAAAAAGATGAATCCGTCCAGGTGATCGACAGCGCAGCGCAGGTTTTGCTGACCGCCAAACCGCCCAAGCGTGGGACAAAATCTGAAGTGAAGCAGGTTGTCGCCATTGTGCAGTATCTTTCGATGCTGGCAAAGCGGGAACATTTGATTCCCCGCACCCTGCTGCCGCCGATGCTGCCGGAGATTCTGGAAATGCAAGAGGATCAGCAGGTGCCGGATGGGATTTTGGCTGGGATTGGTAGGATTGATGATCCTGCCTACCAGCAGCAGTACCCCTTTGAGCTGAATCTGGTTTCAATGCGCAGCATGCTTGTTGTGGGCGAAGGCGGATGCGGCAAGACCAATCTGATCCAAACCATGCTGCTGAGCCTGATTCGGCGCTATACACCCGAAGAAGTGAATTTTTACATTTTGGATTACTCCAGCAAACTTCTAACTCGATTCAAAAATGTTCCCCACTGTGGCGCGGCGCTGACCGATGAAGACGAAAAAGAGCTGCCGCCGCTCTTTGAACTGATTGAAACCGAGGTGAAGCGGCGTCAGAAGCTTTTTGCCCAAGCGGAAGTCAATCGTTTTGAAGATTACCGCAGGATGAAGCCCCTGCCGCTGGTGCTGGTGATTATTGATGGCATTGCCAGCTTTGGCAGCACCAAGTTGGGCGCGGCGTATGCCAGCAGGATTCATGAGGCCATGCGGAAAGGCTCGGCTTATGGCATTAAATACATTCTGACCGGTGGCCACAATAATCAGTTTACGCTTCGGGCCCGGCAGGAAGCAAATGTCCACCTGGGCATGAGCCTGAAGGACAGCTATGACTACTTTGATGTCCTTGGGAAAAAAGTAGACTATCAGCCGCCGAAGATACCGGGCCGAGGATTGTGTTTATGGGATAACCGGCCGCTGGAATTCCAGACTGCGGTTTTTTCTGCCAACGCGGACCCCGCAGTGACAGCGCAGAAGCTGCGCAAAGAGCTGCAGCAGATCGCGGAACGGTACGCCGACTATACGCCGGCGCCTGGGTTGCCGGTTTTGCCGCATGAACAGCTGTACCAGGACTTTTGCAGACAGTTTGGCCCGGGGCGAATTCCGCTGGGATATACCATGGACCGCGCCAAGCCGGTGGCCATGCCGCTCAAGCAGATGTTCACCACATCCATCTATTTTGGCAACAAGCTGGGCATAGCCCCGGTGACCGACAATTTGCTGCAGGCTTGCTGTGCGGAAAAGATGGAGCTGGTTATCGTCAGGCGAAGCAGGGGCAGCCTGTTTGACAAGGACAGTCCGCGAGTGGAACAACTGAGGCAAAAGACCAAAGTGACCCTGCTGGACCCTTTGCCGGAAGATCTGGACACGCTTACAGATATCCTGATGGAGGAAATGACCAGGCGGTCTGGCTTGAAAAAAGCGTTTGTGGAGCAGCATCATTTGGACGGGACAAACCCGGATGATCTGGAATTGGCGTTCAGCCATGTTTGCACCAACACCAGGCCTCTTATGGTTTGGTTTGAAGGATACTACGACATGGCGATACGGCTGAATGAGGTACAGGCAACAAAGCTGTCGGTACTGCTGCAGGCTCGGGGCGCCAATGATGATGATAGCCCGGAGATGGTTCGCCGCAGAGGAATTGGTTACAACATCTACTATGTGTGTTGTTTTCTGCCTGGAGAATATAGCAAACTGGATATTCAAACCAAGATGGCCAAATGTATGAACCCGCAGAAATTTACATTGATGTTTGGAGGTCTGCTGTCCAGGTCTGGTCTGTTGGATTTGAGACTTCCCGCCCAGTACAAGGAAAAAGGACAAAAGCCTCTGGCGGAGTACGACCGGTTCCTTATGCATTACAATGATACATTCACAGAACTTTTGATGCCTTGCGGCAAGTTGGTGCGGGCGGAAGTGGACCCGGATGATATGCCGATTGTCTGATCGTGCAGGAGAATGGCGATGGATAAAATTTTGGTGACCTTTGAAGTGCCTTCGCTGGCGCTGCGGTTTGATGCGTGGGTGCCTGGATTTATGACACCAGAACAGCTGCGGCCGCTGCTTTTTTCCTTGCTGAAGGGTTTGACCAACGATGCCTATGCGCCGTCCGGGGAAGAAGTGTTCTGCCGGAAGGATGATAGCAGGCTGCTTCCCTTGACGGTCAGCTTGAGGGATATGCAGGTGGAAAACGGAGATCATTTGCTGATGTTTTGACGGGTAATGCAGGATGACCTATCGTATAGATGAGCTTTATGCAGAGTGCGTGCAGGAATGGAACAGCCTGTACAGGATGCTGGAGCAGGACCAACAATGTTTATCGAACTGTATTGGAGGAGATTTGCTGCCGCTTTACCAAAAGAATGCAGCTTATCTTCTGCAGCAGCTTGATGAAATTCAAGGGATTCTCAGACAGATTTATGGTGGATGAGGAGCCGGAGGGGGGAACAGCAAGAAAACATCTGATTTACGCAATACATAAAAATGGCCGGCAGTGAGCCGGCCGCAAACAAGGAGGTATTTCTTATGGCAGCAACAGGTGATATGTACGTTGACAGCGATCGCGGCCAGCAGTGGTGTGATGCGGTGAACCAAATCACGGAGAACGTTGAGAAAATCATGGAAAGTGTAACCGGTGTTCTTGAAGAACTGGCCGGTTCGGATCAGGGCGGCACCATTGGCGATATGCTGGTCAAGGCGGCCGGTGAGTATCTGCAGAAGTTCTCGGAGCTGGTCAAGGCCTTTTTTGATGCTGTGATGAAGGTGATAGACTTCCTGGACAAGGTGTCTGACTTTGTAAACGATCTGGTGGAGTCGTTCCGCAACATTGGCCGTCTGGTGGGAATTAGCTTTTAAAATACGGCCAGGTTTCTGCAGATCAAATAGAAAAGAAAGGACGAAACAAATATGGCTGATTCGGTCAATGTTAATATTAAGCAAACTGCGTATACCAATGCAATTGACAAGCTGGAACAGTACTTGAATGAACTGGAAAAGGCCCGCGATGATTATGAAGCGCAGGAACGCCAGATTGACGATTTCTGGACGGGAGATGCTGCGGATTCTGCCAAGGAAACCATTGCAAAATCCATCGAGCAGGTAGAAACTGCGGCTGAGTCGGTTCGCCAGAACATTGAGGCCCTCAAAACGGGCCAGAAGCAGGCCTCCAGCATTGACTCGGAGATTCAGGACGAGATCAACCAGGCTAAAAACACCATCAGCAGAATGTTTGACTGATGGCTCGGTTGGAAGTTCATCCACAGCGATTGACGCAGTTTAACCTTCAAATCGAGGAGGAGATTCGGCATATCCGGCAGTGGATGCAGCTGGTAGAGGAGTGCGGAGAGTATGACACCATGCACTTGCAGCAGCTGCAGGAGATGCGGCAACGGCTGGAACGAATGCATTTGGATTTGGTTCGGCTGCACGAGATCAATGAGTCGGTGCTGGTGCAGTGTGCCGGCATGACCCGGACTCTGGACGATGATTTGAAGGAAGAAACGTGGAAGTTTGCGCAGCTTTTTGAATAACTGAAGGATGATGCCCAGCGGCTCGCTGTCAAAAGATTGGTTTCGATGGCGGGCCGCCGTTGGGCATATTGGTTTGATGTAGGAAACGACGGCAGGGTGTATCTGCGAAGTGTTGGCGCTGTACATTTCTCAGAGATACTCTGCTTCGGGATGTGATAAAACGGGAAAGGAAATACTATGCCGCTGAAAATCAAACGTATCATAAGGAGTTTGCTCCTGGTGTTTCCTGTTTTCATGATAGCGGTATGCCTCAGTCTCCATGGGGCGGCAGCCAGTCCGGTTTGGGCCGCGGCAGATGGTGCGAATGCGGTTTTGTATCTGCCGCATTCGGGAGAGATTACCGACTGCCAGGTGGGGACTGTCTCCTGCAGCGATGTGCAGGCGGCGCCGATTTCGGAGTCGGAAACGCCGGTCCGGACGCTGATTATTCTGGACAATTCGCTCTCCATTCCCAAGGATCAGCGCCCGCTCATCACCCAGCTGCTGACCAATCTGATCGGAAACCGGATGGAAGGGGAACAGTTCACCATTGTCACCATTGAGGATGACATCCACTATCTGTGCACCAATGAGAGCGATTATCTGGCCCTGAGCAGTGCGGTCAACGGCATCCAGTATCAAAACCAGGATACCCAGCTGACCGACAACGTATACCAGGCCATCCAAACCCTTTATCAGGAATCGCCAACCCAGTTCAGCCGGGTGGTGATTGTGGCGGACGGCGTGGATGACAAGGAAATCGGCTATACCAGAGCGGAGCTGCAGGAATTGATCCAGACCTGCGGCTATCCGGTCTATACGGTTGGATGCGGCCCCGACAATACCGATGAGCGCACCGCCATGCTGGACAATTTGTTCGCCCTCTCCCGCATCACCAGCGGGCAGTCTTATTATTTCGGAGATACCACAGATACCTATCAGATGGCCCAGGGGATCTGTGAATACAACCAGGCACAGCGGGTGACAATCCGGCTGCCGGCAGAGGTGTGCGACGGAACCGTCCGGGGCGTCAAGGTGGTTTGCGGCGGAGAAGAGTATACCACCCAGCTGATGATGCCGTTTGAAAGCCCGCAGGCGGGTTCGGCACCGGAGAAAAAAGAATACGCTGACACGGAACATACAAAGCCGGTGCCGGCTCAGCCGATGGCTGCGTCGGGTGTTCCGCTTTGGATGGTAGCGGCCGTTGGGGGTGGAGTGATTTTGGTTGTTGGTGCAGCGGGGATTCTGCTGCTGTTCTGCAGAAAGCGGAAAAAGAAGGCGGTTCAGCAGGAGCAAAAAGAAGAAAAAAAGGCCTCGGAAGTGGTGGAAATCCGGGATACAGTCCCGGCCATCCGGCACTGGTATGATGACCTGCCGGGCGATGGCCCGGACGAGTGCACCGATTTTGCCGCAGATACGGGCGAAAATACCGTACAGGTCTTTGGCAATGTGTCCAGGCGGACAAAGCGCCTGCGGCTGGTGAATGTGAAGAATGAGTCCCTCTTTTATGAGGTGACTTTGCAGGGGCGTATCACAGTGGGGCGGTCTGCCTCCTGTCAGATCACCATTGACAACGCCTCTGTTTCCAGGACCCAATGCGAAATTTACCAGCAGGACGGGCAGATTTATGCGGTCAATCGCAGCCAGACCAACCCCACCCGAATCGGCCGGACGGTGATGGACCATCCGACGCCCTTGAAGAACGGAACCGTTCTGACCATGGGAAAAGTTCAGATGAGAGTGGAGATGGACGGATGATGCTGCAGGGCGGAGTGTTGTGCAAAAAGGGCCTGAAGAGAAAGGTGAATCAGGACCGCGCAGAGCTGCTGATGGATGGCGACCATGCGCTGTGCTTTGTGGCGGACGGCATGGGCGGTCATTATGCGGGCGAACAGGCCAGCCGTATTCTCAACGATTTGCTGACGCGCTGGTGGACCCATTGCCATCAGCAGGCCGCACAGATGACGCCGCAGTGGGTGGCGGAAGAGTTTAAGGAGCTGTTTCGGCTCAGCGCAGAACGCATTGGCGCACTGACGCCGCACAACCAATATTGCGGGTCGACCATTGTGCTGCTCTGGGTTTCGGCGGGGCAGTATCTGCTGATGACGGCAGGCGACAGCCGCTGTTATCAGGTTCAGCCGTCTTTTTTCCATACCGAGGTGATGCAGATCAGCAAGGACGACCTCTATCACGCCCGGGGCGTGGACGACGCTTCGATGGAGGGAAAGCTGACCAACGCGATCGGATCAAACTATGAGGCGGCTCTGACCATCCGGTCGGGAAACATGGAGAAAAACACGCTGTTTGCTTTGTGCAGCGATGGCGTCTACCGGTATTGCAGCGAGGAAGAACTGGTGAAAATCTGGTCCAGGGCTGCACGGCAGGGCAAAATGGAATCCACCCTGCAGCAGGTGGATGAAATGATCTGTGCCCACGGCGCACCGGACAATTATTCGCTTGTTTTGATCCAGCGAAAATAAAAAGGAGAAACCATGAGCCTTCAGTTATCCTATGCGTGTGTCAGCCATGTGGGACGCCGGCGCAGGACAAACCAGGATAATTTGGTCTGTTCCGGCTGGTGGATGGGGCCGGAGGATCAAAGGGATCCAGTCTTTCGGGCGGGAACCCTGGAGCTGGAAGACCCTGTACTGTTTGGCGTGTTTGACGGCATGGGCGGCGGAGAACAGGGTGAACAGGCTGCTTTTCTTGCGGCCGGCACAGCGGCCCGCGCTTCGCTGGAGCTGCCGCCAAAAACCGTTTTGGAGGACATCTGCCGCCAGGCGAACCAGGAGATTTGCTCCTTTGCAGCGCAGCACCACCTCGGCGAATGCGGCACCACCGCCGCCATGCTGCTGTTTGCACAGGGAGAGGTGACCCTATGCAATCTGGGCGACAGCAGGATCTTTTGGCTGGACTCACAGCAGATCCGGCAGATTTCACAGGACCATGTGATGCCGGCGCCCTTTGGGCACAAGCCGCCTCTGCTGCAGTATCTGGGGATTCCTCTGGAGGAAATGCGGCTGTGCCCCTACTTCACCGCGCGGCCATGCTGCGCCGGGGACTGGTATCTGATTTGCTCCGATGGGCTGACCGATATGCTCTCGGCAGAGGAAATCTGGCGGGCGGCCCAGGGACCGGCGGACCAGGCGGTTCGCGCTTTGCTGGAGCAGGCGCTGGACAGGGGAGGCCTGGACAACATCACCATGATTCTGCTGAAAATCGGCGGACAGGAAAAAGGAATTGCGGAATTGCTCAAACGTTTCTTGAGGAGGAAAAGAAATGTCACAGGAAATTGAAAAAGTCTGGCCTGAATGGAAGGTGGAAAGCCAGATCGGAAAGGGGGCGTTTGGCTCCGTCTACAAAGCGGTGCGCACCGATCATGGCCTGACCAGCACGGCCGCCATCAAGGTGCTGCATATCCCGCAGGATGAGGCGGAGGTGACCAGCCTGCGCTCGGAGGGTCTGGACCTCAACGGGACCCGCACCTATCTGCAGGGGATTGTGGATGATTTTGTGGGCGAAATCAAGCTGATGGAATCCCTGAAAGGGGTTCAGAACATCGTCAGCGTCGAGGACTATCAGGTGGTGGAGCGCCAGGAGGAGCTGGGCTGGGACATCTACATCCGGATGGAGCTGCTGACCCCCTTTGACGTGTGGATCTGCAGCCACAAAATGGACGAAAAAGACGTGATCCGGCTGGGCATCGACCTTTGTACGGCGCTGGAACTGTGCGAAAAACGCAATGTCATCCATCGCGACATCAAGCCCGCCAATATCTTTGTCAATGATTTTGGCTTTTTCAAGCTGGGCGATTTTGGCATCGCCAGAAAGCTGGAATCCACCAGCGGGAATTTGTCCAAAAAGGGAACCTATAACTACATGGCCCCCGAAGTGGCCCGCGGTTCCTCCTACGACAGCCGGGTGGACATCTATTCGCTGGGCATTGTCCTGTACCGGCTGCTGAACGAAAACCGTCTGCCCTTTTTGAGCAACGAGCAGCTGATGGACCCCAACGCCCGCAAGGAAGCGCTGGAACGCAGGCTCCGGGGCGATGCGCTGCCCCCGCCCAAAGAAGCTTCCCCTGCGATGGCCAACCTGATTCTGTGCGCCTGCGCCTACGAGCCGGACAGACGATTCCGTACGGCGTCGGCCATGAAGGCTGCCCTGCAGTGTGTTTTAAACGTCAACAAGGCAGCGCAGACAGCAGGCCAGGCCGGGCCGGAAGGGCAGGCATCTGCCCGGGCCGCAGCCAGCGCCAAAACGGCCGGGCGGACCGTGTCCCATGCAAAACCGGCCGAGCAGAGCCATGCCAGCCCAAAGACGGCGGGACGGACGGCGTCGGGCGGCCAGACCCCTTCCGCGGCGGGGACCCGCACCAGAACGGCCGGGCAAAAGGAAACCCATGCCCAGGCGGCCGCCTCCCAAAACGGCCGTTCCCGCACCGCCGAGAAAACGACGCCCCATTCCCAGCCGGGCCGTCCGGCGGATCGGGAACCGACCCGCAGCCCAAAGACGGAGCAAAAGCCGCAGAAGAAAGCCGGGCAGACAGCAAAGGAACCGGGAAAGGGTGGGACGATGAAAAAAATACTTTTCGTGTTTGTACTTATCGCCGCGGCAGGCCTCTGTGTGCTGGGTCTGTCCCGGGTGATGGGGGAAAAGGGCGAAGATATCCCTGTGATTGGGGGCGTGATCGGCGAGATCAACGCCGAATCCATCCGCAAGGAAAACGTGGAAACTACGCTGGCAGACGCTGAGGCGGCCGCCGATGCGCAGGATTACCAAAAGGCGCTCAGCATCCTGGCGGCCGGGCTGCTGCAGTATCCGGACGAAGAACAGTTCGCGGACAAGCAGGCCGAATACCAGGCCCTCCTGGACCAGGAAAACAAACAGGCCATTCTGGAAGAGGCGGAGACCTATGCCGGGGCCGGTGATTATGAGTCGGCGCTGAAAACCATCCGCGCTGCCATGGAGGAAAACGACACCGACGCCGATTATCTGAGCCGGGTGAGCGATTATGCGGAAAAGCTGAAAAACAAGGCTCTGGCAGCGGCGGACCAGTACGCAGAAAATCAGGAATACCTCAAGGCCTACCAGACCGCCCGGGATGCGCTGGATGCCATTGGCTCCGATACCGAGCTGAACGTCAAAACCAATCTCTACGAACAAAATTACGTGGAGGATGTGCTGGCGCAGGTGGATGGCCTGGTGCAGGCCAAGGATTACAGCTCCGCCCGCAGCATCCTGGATGCCGCGCTGAAAAACGTGCCGGACAACCAGGACCTGACCGCCCGCCGGAATGAAATCAACGCACTGCAGCCGGTTTCGCTGTCGTCTGTGTCGGTGCTGAACGGGGGCTGGACCTGGAACGATGTGGCCCCCGAGGACCCCTTTGGGAACGATTATTCCAGCGCCATGAATTACGCTGTGTTCCAGCGGGGAGAAAACACCTACTACGACACCAGATCGTACGAAGAAGGATACGGAAACTATGCGGAGTATCGCGTGTACGGCAAATACAGCACCCTGACCATGACCCTGGCGCCCTACAAGGAGACCGGGGAGAACTGCAGCGTGTGGGTGCAGGTTTATGCGGACGATATGCTGGTGCAGACCTCGCCCCGCATCACCCGCAAGACCGATGCCATGACCCTCAATGTCCCGATTGCCAACGCGGAGTATATCAAGATCGTGGTCAACTTGTCGGAAGATTATCCGGACTATGGCGCGCTGATTATGTCGAATGTTCAGCTGTGGCCGTGATGGCGGATGGGAGGAGACAGAAACCAAGATGAAATTTTGTATGGAGTGCGGCGCTCAGGCCAGCGACGAACAAAGGTTCTGCAGAATCTGCGGGCACAAGTTCCCTGAGATGGACCAGCAGGCGGACGACGCCGGGGATGAAACCGAACTTGTGATGGAGGGTTTCCAGGACGGGGAGGAGGACTTCACCCAGGGCGTGCAGTATGCCTCGGGGGGCGGCTGGGCGGCTGCGCCGGGCCAGACCACGGAGGAAGATGCCACAGGGTATGTGCCGCTTGACGGGATGTATGGCACAAAGCCGGAGCCGGGCGAAGCCTCTACGGTCTATGTCCCGCAGGATGAGATGGACATGGACGGGGCGACGGAGTATGTCGGGGATCAGGAGCCCGAAGCGTGGGACAACCTGGAGGACCCCGGCCAGGAACCTGTGTCAAAGCCTTTGCCGCTGGTGTGGATCGGCCTGGCGGCGGTGCTGGTGGTGTGCGTTGGCGTGGGCGGCTGGCTGCTGCTCCGCGCACCCCGGGCGGAAGGCGCCATTCAGATTGCAGGCCAGACCTATGAAGTCTCCCAGACCGATGCGCTGACGGTGGAGGACCCGGACAGCCAGGACTGGGAAAACATCGCGGCGCTGACCAATCTCCAGTCGCTGACGGTGATGGGAGACGGCGCCCGCTCGACGGTGGCGGCGGATCAGCTGGAGCTGCTGGGCGGGCTGCCCGGCCTGACGGCTCTGGAGCTGGACGGCGTGCAGCTGGAAGACCCGGATCAGCTGGACCAGCTGGAAAATCTGGAGGTCCTGGCGATTCGGAATGCGGGCCTGGACAGCGCCCAGTGCGCCGGACTGCCCGAGCTGGACAACCTGACCGCCCTGGATCTGGCAGGCAATGACATCCAGGACTTGACCTTCCTGAACAAATACCCGGACCTGACCGAGCTGGATCTGTCCGGCAACGAGGTTCTGGATTATACGCCCCTGTCTGGCTGCTCCAATCTGCGCAGCCTGGCAGTGGAGCGGTGTCAGGCAGGGGTGATCGGCGGCCTGGACGCCCTGCAGGAGCTGTCGGTGGCAGGGGAGCAGGTTGAAGATGTCCCCGGTTTCGTGGAGCAGCAGAAAAACACGGTGGAACTGTACGACTCCATCATGGAGTGGTTCGAGGAGGATGACTTCGACACCATCGAGGTGGCCCTGCAGGAATACGCAGCGGGCGAAGATGTGCTGTACGCCAACGGATGGTTGATGGACCTGGGCAGCGGCTGGGAAGAAATCCGGAACGCCCTGCCCGAGGATGCCGTGCGAATCGTTTCGGATGCAGACGGCGTGTACTGCGGCCAGATGAAAGCGGATCAGCGCTCCGGCCAGGGAACCCAGTATCTGCCCGAAAGCAACAGCTGGTATCGCGGCAGCTGGGCCAATGACCGGCCCAACGGCGCCGGCAGCTACTACAAACCGCTGGACGACGGGAGAATCCTGGAATTTGCGGGCGCCTATGCAGACGGCTACGAAGACGGAGCCATGACCTTGATCATCCACGAGGGGGACAGCGTTCAGAGCGTAGCCTATACCGCGGAGCGGGGCACCCGCGCCACCCTGCAGAAACTCTCGGATACACAGTATGCGTTTGCCTGGGTGGATGGAACCTATTGGTATGACACACAGCCTGCAGGCCATGGCGTGGCCATGGATGGCATTGCCTATCAGCAGGAACAGCCGGCGGCGGGAGAGATGCCCGAGACAGAAACCCAGCAGACCGGGGACAGCGCCAGCAGCACCGGTTCCTCCGGCGGCAGCGCCAGCAGCAAGGCCGCCAGCAAATCCAGCTCCGGCAGCGCCGGCAGCAAGGCCAGCGGCGGCAGTTCTTCCACTGCTCCGACGGCTCCGGCCCAGCAGAGTACGCCGGCTCAGACCCCGGCCGCGCCCGCGCCGGCGGCTCCGTCGCAGCAGACCATGCCGGCCATCCCGGATATTACAGGACAGGGAGACCTGCAGGACATGATGCAGGACGCAGAGGCCTATGCCCAGCAGCTGCTGGAGGGCCTGCAGTAAAGATTGGTGTTAAGTTCAAGAGAAAATATCGCAAAACCGTAAAAAACACAAAATAACTGCAAGAAAAGGGAGTTTTTCAGATGAAAAAGAATGATGGAATCATGATGCCCGATCACTACATGGTCATCGGGGAGAACGAAATGCAGCAGATCGAGGGCGGCGCTGTGACCACCTGGAGCCTGCTGAACTTCATTTCCTATATGCTCAGCGGCCTGAGTGTTTCCTTTGGCTCGGGCAACAACCACGTCAACACCGACACGGTGGCGGTTGCCTCCCAGGCATCCACCAGCGCTTCCAGCGGCCGCGGCGGCGTGATGACTACGGTGGCATCCACCGCAGCCCATTCCAACGTGGATACTGTTTCGAGAGGCGAATACTTTAACTGGGGCGCCAACTTCAACCTTGGCGGCATTTTCAGTGCCCTGGTGCGTCTGTTCATGTAAGGAGACAAGGCTGCCCCTGTGGACGGCTTTGGGTTCAAAGCAATGCGTGCGGTTTTCATGCAGGCATAAAACGCGGTTGATGATACTCTCTCTTGTCTTTTCATAAAAAAAGCTGCTGCATGGCAAACGCTGTGCAGCAGTTTTTTTGTATGCCGGCGGCGGGAAATTCCCTCTGTTCCCGGGTTCTTTCCGGGGGAGCGGAAGCGGATTTTGGACGATATGGCGTGTGAAACGGGGCGTCATTCCCTGATTCCGCCCATTCCGGGGGTCAGGCCCCGGCGGAAGGCCAGAGGGCCTCGGGATTGAGCCAGTAGCGGGTGACCGGCCGGGTTCCGGTCAGGGGAGGCTCCACCGCCCTGCGCAGATAGCCCCGGCGGATCAGTTCTTCCAGGGGGGCGGTGATCTGCTCTGAGTTCAGCCGGCGGCACAGCCGCAGCACCTCCGACTTGGTGTAGCTGCCCTGGCGGCCGGCGGCCAGATGCTGCCAGACGTAGCCGGCGTCCAGCAAAAGGGGGCTTTTGACGGCGCCCGCCGCGGTGAGCCCCCACATGGAGTGGGCCAGAAAGTACCGCCCGATCTGGATGGCCGACGCCATGGCGGACCCGGATACCAGTTCAGCGGCGGCGTCCTCCCGGCAGGTTACGCAGTGGAGGATGCCGGCGATCCGCATCACCTGCCCGTGGAACTTGCCCGCCCAGGATTCGATATCCGCCAGGCGGCCGGGGATGGCGTGTTCCAGTTTGTGGTAGAAGGCCTGGCTTTGGGCCAGGGCCTGGTCCCCCAGCCGGATGACGGACGGGGCAGGGTCGGGGCTGACCGACAGCTCCAGCAGCCGGGTGATGCAGCCGGCATACCGCTGGCGCACCTGGGGCGGGACGCCCGGGGTATCGAAAGCCCGCTGCCCCACCAGGGATGCCGGCAGGCTGTACAGAAACCGGGCCAGCAGGCCCCGCTCGCTGAATACCTTGTTTTGGGAGACCTGCTGGAGCACCTGGGGCTGAACCATCAGCATCAGGGTGGCGGCGGGATGGTCGATCTGTTCGGAGGAACGGCCCTTGCGGTCCACCCGGATGGGGTCCCCCGAATAGGCCTTCAAAAAGCCGTCCAGGTTGGCCCCCTGGCCCGAGGCATACAGCCCCGCCAAAATCTGAAACAGCCCGCCCTCGGCGCTGAACAGGGCCATGCGGCCCCCGTGGCGGGCCAGCAGGGACAGAAAGGCCTCGGGGGTGGTGTCGTCGGCCAACAGGCGATAGGGAACCTCCTCCTGGATGTCGTTCAGCTGGGCCCGGGCCTGGGCCAGCTGGGCCGCCTCAGGGGAGGGCTTGGACGGGTCGGCGGCACGGCTCAGCTTGTCGCTGAGAAAGGCGATCCGCTTTTCCAGCACCGCCCGGCGGGTCTGCGCCTCCTGAAGGACGGGGGCGCGGCGGGCCTGTTCCGCCCGCTCAAAGGCGTACAGCGGGGCGGTGACCTCCCGCAGGACGGGGCTTTTCCGCTCCGAGGGCCGGGCCACCGTCAGCAGATAGAGATTCAGCGGCTCGGTCCAGTCGGGCTTGACCTCCAGCGTCCAGCGCCCCTGGACCGCCGCCGCACACACCCCCAGCACCGCGGAGGCAACCATGTCCTCCGCCACCTGGATGCTGGCCGCCACCGCCCGCACATACTCCCCCAATACCGGCGGCAGCGCCCCGGTGGGAAAGACCGGCAGCCCCTGGTTTTTGTCCGGGGATTCCATGGGGTCCAGGGGTTCAAACCCCATCTTCTGGGCCAGCTGGGGCGAGATGCGGCTCCAGCGGCAGGCGTAAATCTGGCTGTCCTGCAGAGCCCGGCTGAAATCAGCCTCGGACAGATGGTGCCGGTCCAAAGCGGCGGCACGCATCATCTGGATGCGCTGTTCCATCACCGGGTCGGGAGCCTGCAGCGCATAGAAAAAGCTCTCGGCCGACAGTACGTTGTCGGGGGTGGTGGATTCCATCCACAGCAGATACTGTGGGTCGTTCATGTAGGTGATATCCATGAAACCTCTCCTTTCAGGCGGCTCGGGGCCGCGATGTGTTGGCTTCAGGATACCACTGCCCGCCGGGGGGAGAAAGTGTGTCCTTTTGGCGGGAATTTTCTGCGCTTTTTTCCGGCCTTGCAGAGGCGCAGGCGTGAAGGGGCGCAGGGGCCGCTGGAGCTTTCTGCCCCGCACCGGCGGCTGGTTTGGCCCTGGACGCCGCCGCGGCCGGGCGGAGGGCAGAAGGTTTCCCGTTGGCCCCTCGCCATGGGATGGGCGCCGCAGGAAAAGCGGGCCAGGAATTTGGGAAACAGGGAATTTGCCCTGACTTTGCGCGATCGAACGCATAAAAGCCGGGTTTGCCCGGCGGGAAAAGTCTCCCGCCCGGCGGGGAATTCCCGCCCGCCGCGGGCGGCACAAACAAAAAAACACCCGCTTCGATTGAAGCAGGTGTCTTGGTGGAGATAAGCGGGATCGAACCGCTGACCTCTTGAATGCCATTCAAGCGCTCTCCCAGCTGAGCTATACCCCCATATTCTTGACGGTCTTGGGTGCTGTGCACCGGCGACGTCAGTTATTATAGCAGAGATGGGGGTGATTTGTCAAGCACTTTTTTGAAAAAAGTGGAGAAACAAAAAACAGACGCAGAAAGGCCGGAAACCGTCGTCCGGCTTCCGGCCTGAGGGTGGGTTATTCCAGTCCGAGAGCGATTTTCTCGGGGCTGATGGGGATTTCCCGGTGCCAGACCCCGGTGGCCCGGTAGATGGCGTGGGTCAGAGCAGGGGCGGGGGTGTTGATGACGATTTCGCCGATGGACTTGGCGCCGAAGGGGCCGGTGGGCTCATAGCTGTGCTCAAACTCCACCCGCAGATGGCCCATGTCCAGACGGGTGGGCACCTTGTACTGCAGGAAGGAGGAGCCGATGGGCCGGCCGTTGTGGTCGTACTGGACGTCCTCCATCAGGGTGTGGCCGATGCTCTGGACGATGCCGCCCTCGGTCTGGATGCGGGCCAGGGCCGGGTTGATGGGGATGCCGCAGTCCACCACCGCCATGTAGTCCAGGATGGTGACCTGGCCGGTCTCCTTGTCCAGCTCGATCTCCACCATGCCCACCATATAGGGTGGGGGCGAGACGGGGGAGGAATGGGTGGCGGTGACCTCGGCGGCCTGGGTGTTGAACACCTGGGACTTATAGCCGATTTCCTCCAGAGTCAGGGTCTGGCCGGTGGAGAGGCGGCGCACCTGTTTGCCCTCAAAGACGATCTCGCCGGCGTCGCAGCCCATCATTTCGGCGGCGATGGCGCAAATTTTGGTTTTGAGCTGGGCGCAGGCCTGTTCCACGGCCTTGCCGGTGATGTAGGTGGTGGAGGAGGCGTAGGAGCCCGAGTCATAGGGGGATGCGTCGGTGTCGGCGCCAAAGACGGCGATGTCGTCCACGCTGCAGTCCATGCACTCAGCGGCCATCTGGGCCAGAATGGTGTCGCAGCCGGTGCCCATGTCGGCCGCGCCGATGATCAGGTTATAGGTGCCGTCCTCGCTCAGCTTGAGGGTGGCGGAACCCACGTCCACGTTGGAGATGCAGGAGCCCTGCATGGCCATGGCGACGCCCGCCGCCCGGACTTTGCCGTTGCCCATATCCCGCACCGGGTACTTTTCGTCCCAGTGGAAGATCTGGCGGCAATGCTCCATGCAGCGGTCCAGGGCGCAGGCGCTGGCGGTCTCGTTGTAGTAGGCGGGCATCTGCATCCCTTCCCGCACCATGTTCCGGTCCCGCAGGACGGTGGGGTCGATGCCCAGCCGCTCGGCCAGCTCGTTGACGGTGGTTTCCAGGGCGTAGATGCCCTGGGTTGCGCCGTAGCCGCGGTAAGCGCCCGCGGCCTGCAGGTTGGTGTAGACCACGTCGTAGCTGAAGCGGTAGGCCTCCAGGCTGCCGGTGTAGAGGGGGATGGACTTGTGGCCCGACAGGCCCACGGTGGTGGGGCCGTGCTCGCCGTAGGCGCCTGAGTTGGACAGGGTATACAGGTCGATGCCGCGGATGCGGCCGTCCTTGTCGGCGCCCAGCCGGACGTGGATCTCCATTTCGTGCCGGGGGCTGCCGGCGATCTGGGCTTCCTCACGGGTATAGATCAGCTTGGCGGGCCGGCCGGTCTTGAGGGTGACAAAGGCAGGGTAGACCTCACAGACGGCGGTCTGCTTGGCGCCGAAGCCGCCGCCGATGCGGGGCTTTTCCACCCGGATGCGGCTCTTGGGCAGGCCCAGTGCCCGGGAGAGAATCCGGCGCACATGGAACACGATCTGGGTGGAGGAAACCACGTGGAGCCGCCCGTAGGCGTCCATCTCGGTGTAGGTGCGGAAGGTCTCCATCATGGCCTGGCTGTAGGCCTTGGTGTGATAGGTGCGGTCCAGCACGATGTCGCAGCCGGCCAGCACCGCGTCGATGTCGCCCGAGCTGTTGGTGTCGCTGGCGATCAGGTTGCGGCGGTTGTCGCCGCCCACCGGACAGGGGGCCACCCAGTCCTCCTCGGGGTGAACCAGGACGGGGTTGTCCAGGGCGGTGTGGGGGTCCAGCACCGCCTCCAGGACCTCATACTGCACCTTGATGATCTTCATGGCCCGCAGGGCGGCCTTCTCGGTCTCGGCGGCCACGATGGCCACCGCATCCCCTACGAACCGGACGTGCCGGTCCAGAATCAGGCGGTCATAGGGGGAGGGCTCGGGATAGGTCTGGCCCGCGATGGTAAAGCGGTTGTGGGGCACATCCTGCCAGGTGTAGATGGCCACCACGCCGGGCACTTTCAGGGCGGCGGCGGTGTCGATCTCCTGAACGATGGCGTTGGCGTGGGGCGAGCGGAGGATTTTCACCACCAGGGCGTCCCGGGGGGTGACGTCGTCGGTGTAGACCGGCTTGCCCAGCAAAAGCTGCATGGCGTCCTTTTTGCGGACGGGCTGGTGGATGGAATGATATTCTTTATGCTCCATGGCGGCTGTCTCCTTTTTCCCTGCGGCTGTCCAGATAACTGCGGATGCCCCGCAGCTGCCCGTCGTAGCCGGAGCAGCGGCAGAGATTGCCGGCCAGAAAGGCGCGGATCTCGTCGTCGGTGGGGTCGGGGTTTTCCCGCAGCAGGGCGATGGTGTTCATCACCAGGCCCGGGTTGCAAAAGCCGCACTGGTCGGCGCCCTGGTCGGCGATGAAGCCCACAAAATCGGCGGCCTCCTCCTGCAGGCCCTCCAGGGTCTGGACGCTGTGGCCGGCGGCCCGGGCCGCCAGCATCGAGCAGGAGAGGATGGGCTTGCCGTCCATCAGGACGGTGCACAGGCCGCAGTTGGAGGTGTCGCACCCCCGCTTGACGCTCAGACAGCCGTGATCCCGCAGAAAATCGATCAGCAGGCAGTCGGGGTCGATGGAGCCGGTGACGGGCCGGCCGTTCAGGGTCAGTTTGATTTCCATGCCTTACATACCTCCCAGCTCCAGCGCCCCGCGCCGGACCAATACGTTGACAAGATGGGTCCGATAGGCCGCGCTGCCCCGGGCATTGCTGCCGGTGGGGACCTGTTCGGCGGCCCATGCCCCAAAGGCCCGGGCGCTGTCCTCAGTGATGCCCCCGGCCAGCAGACCGGTTTCATCCCGCAGGACCATGGCCTTGCCGGGGCGGGCCCCGATGACGGCCCGGTATGCTCCGTTCACGTTTGCCACAGCGCAGTTCAAAACGGGCAGGTCGGTGCGCTGTATCCGCATGGCCTGATACGACAGGGCCAGCGGCGCTTTCCGGATGATGACCCGCACCAGCAGATCCCGGTCATAGGGCATGGCGGCAAAGGTTTCCAGCGGGACGACGCCCCCCTTGTACAGCTCCACCGAGGTGTCCATGGCCAGCAGCAAAGTCAGCACGTCCGAAAAGCCGAACCGGCCCCAGACGCTGCCGCCCACCGTGGCCATATTGCGGAACTGGACCCCCACAATGTCCTGAACAGCCCGGGCGGCCATGCCGTGGGTGTAGGCGTTCAGGCCGGGGTGCTGCTCGATCTGCCGCAGGGTGACCATGGCCCCGATGGAAAACTGGTCCCCGGTCTCCTGGATGGCATCCAGCCCCAGACCGCACAGGTCGATGGCGGTGCCCACATTGCCGGTCTCCATCTTGGTCCAGAGCATCCCGCCCAGAATGCGGGCGTTCCGCTTCTGGTTGAGCTGATAGGCCTCCTCCAGGCTTTGGGCCTGGACGTAGTTTTGAATGTTCATCATGATGCAGTTTCCCTTATCTTTCACGGACGGCTGACGATTTTTCGACAAAACAGCCGTTTTTCAGCGATCATACTCATTTATTATAACAGTAAGCCTTGCTTTTGGAAAGGGATATTGTTATAATTTCGCTGTAGTTTTGAAACAACAACGGCGCGGGGCCTGCGCCCTTCCCGCAGGGAGGGCGATCCCCCGGCAAAGCCGGCGGCCCGGGGGTGATTTTGACCCTGTGCGGTGCTTTTTGGGGCGGCGGGCCGGCGAAAGGGAGGCAGCCATGCGAGCGGTGACGCGGATTCTGTTTCTGGATGAGGACGGAGAGAAATTCTTTGGGGAAGGGCCCTGCCGCCTGCTCCACGCGGTGGAGGAGACGGGGTCTCTGCGGGGTGCGGCCCAGTCCATGGGGATGGCCTACACCAAGGCCCTGAAACTGATCCAGCACGCCGAGAAGGCCTTGGGTTTTGCCCTGACGGCCCGGACGGCGGGCGGCCGGGCAGGCGGCGGCAGCTGCCTGACCCCCGAAGGAAAGGAGTGGCTGACCCAGTATGAAGCGTATCGGGATGCCTGCATCCGTGCAAACCGCCAGCTGTATCTGGAATTCTTTCCGCAGCAGCGGTAAACGCCACCTGATCCTCACCGGCAGCCGGGGCATCGGCAAAACCACCCTGCTGCACGCCCTGGCCCCGGAGGGGCTGCCGGGGGTGACCACCTGGGTCCAGCGGGGACAGGGGGTATTTTTAAAGGAAAACGCCGCCGGTGAAACGGTGCAGATCGGGCGCGTTGCCCCGGAGGGGCTGCGCCCTGACCCGGACGCCCTGAATGGCTTTGGGGCGGCGGCCCTGGCCCGGGCCGGACAGGCGCCGGGGGAATGGGTCTCGGTGGACGAGGTGGGGTATCTGGAAACCGGGTCCCCCGCCTACTGTGACGCCCTGCGGGCTCTGCTGGATCAAAAGCGGGTGCTGGCGGTGGTTCGCCGGCAGGAGCTGCCCCTGCTGCAGGAGCTCTGCCGCCGGCCGGATGTGTTCTGCCTGGACCTGGATCAGCCCCTGGGGCAGCTGGGCTGCGTGGTCATGGCCTCGGGGCTGGGCCGGCGGTTCGGCGGCAATAAGCTGCTGGCCGGTCTGGAGGGCAAACCTCTGGTCCAGTACGCCCTGGACGTCACCGGCGGCCTCTTTGCCCGGCGGGTGGTGGTGACCCGCCACGCCGATGTGGCAGACCTCTGCCGGGCCCAGGGAGTCCCGGTGGTTCTGCACAGCCAGCCCCACCGCAGCGACACGGTGCGCCTGGGTCTGGAAGCCCTGAACGCCGGTTCCGGCCTGGACGGCTGCCTGTTCTGCCCGGGAGACCAGCCCCTTCTCACCCGGGAAACGGTGCTCTCCCTGGCCCTTTGCGGGGCCTGCGCCCCCGGCCCCATCTGGCGGGCCGCCTGGCAGGAGAAACCAGGGGCTCCGGTTTTGTTCCCGGCCTGGGCCTTCGAGGACCTGATGCACCTGCCCCAGGGCAAGGGGGGCGGGGCGGTGATCCAGAGGTACCCTGACCGTGTGCGGCTGGTTCCGGCCCGCAGCCCGCAGGAACTGGCCGACGTGGACCGTCCCGAGGATCTGGAGATGCTCCGGGCCCTGGGGAAGGGCTGCCCCGAACCCGACCCAATCTGAAACGAGTCCGCCTGTCTGTGCCGTCTCCGGCCGGAACGGGCGGATTTTTTTGGCTGAAAACCCAGCCGGAAGGGAATTGATTTTGCAGCGTGTTTTTTCCGTGCCGGCCTTTGGACGGGCCGGGAACCGGAGGGGAACGGGGCTTTTTTGAAAAAAACTGGGATACATCCCGGCCCCGCCGCCCCGGGGAAAACCGGCCCGGCAGGCGGGAATTGGCAGGATCTGGAAAAGTATGACTCATAGGTATGACCTATTTTGGCCTTGCTTTCCTGCGTATTTTCGGATATACTGTCCACTGTTGGTATTTTTGGAGTAACTTTGGAAAGTGAGGATATCAAATGAGCAGTTCCACTCAAACCAACGCCGAACTGATGAAATTCGACGGCAAACCCTCCTGGGGTGCGGCGTTCCCGCAGGCCATGCAGCATGTGCTGGCCATGCTGATCGGCAACATCACCCCGCCCATGCTGATTGCAGGCACCTGCGGGCTGTCCGCCGAGGAGAAGATTATGCTGACCCAGGCCGCCATGATCATCGGCGGCATCACCACCCTGCTGCAGCTGTTCCCGGTGTTCGGCTTCGGCATGAAGATGCCCAACGTCATGGGCGTGGCCTTCGCCTATATGCCCATCCTGACCATCATCGGCCAGCAGTACGGCATTGCGGCCATCTTCGGCTCCCAGCTGGTGGCAGGTTTCGTGTCCATCTTTGTGGGCGCGTTCATCGGCAAAATCCGGCGCTTCTTCCCACCCATCGTCAGCGGCACGGTGGTTATGAGCATCGGCCTGTCCCTGTATAAGACCGCCATCAGCTACATTGGCGGCGGCAGCGCGGCCCAGGCCAACGGCACCTTCGGCTCGGGCAAGTTCTGGTTCCTGGCCCTCCTGACCCTGGTGGTGACCCTGGCCTGCAACTTCTTCGGCAAGGGCCTCATCAAGGCTTCCGGCATGCTGATCGGCATTGTGGTGGGCTACATTGCGGCCCTGGCCATGGGCGGCGTGGTCAGCTTCACCGACCTGCAGACCGCGTCCTGGTTTGCACTGCCCCGTCCCTTCTACTTTGGCCTGGAGTTCCACGTGGACGCCATCATCATGATGATTCTGATGTACATGGTCCAGGCGGTCCAGACCATCGGCGATGTGTCCTCCACCGCCATCGGCGGCTTTGGCCGTCAGTGCACCGACCAGGAGCTGGGCGGCGCCATCAAGGGCCAGGGCATCTGCGGCATGATCGGCGCCTGCATCGGCGGTCTGCCCACCGACCCGTACAGCCAGAACGTGGGCCTGATCTGCACCACCAAGGTGGTGGCCCGCCGGGTTTTTGCCATGGTCGGCGTCATCATGCTGGCCGCCGGCATCTTCCCCAAGTTCAGCGGCCTGATGGCTACCATTCCCCAGCCGGTTCTGGGCGGCGCCACCGTCACCGTCTTTGCCGCCATCACCATGTCGGGCATCCAGCTGCTGAATGAGCAGCCCCTGAACTACCGCAACCGGATGATCGTGGGCATTGCCCTGGCCCTGGGCCTGGGCATTGACGCCGCCCCCGATATCCTCCAGTTTGTGCCCCAGCTGCTGCGCAACATCTTCGGCAGCAGCCTGGTGGTGTCCTTCCTGATTGTGTTCGTGCTGAACATCATCATCCCCAAGGACGACACCCCCGAGGACTAAAGAGTATTTCCAGAGCGCAGGCCTTTTGCGGGGCCTGCGCTTTTTTTGCCGGGTGCCGATGGCGGAAAAGCGCCCGCCGGGTGATGCGATCCCCTCTGCAGGGGGCTGGATGGCCTGGGGGCCGCCCGGGTGCAGACGCCTCCGGCCGGGGCCCGCCGGCACGCGCACAGCATCCATGGGCCCGCCCCGGAAGGGGCCGGGCGTCCCGGCGAATCAACGCATAAGAAAAGAGCGCAGGCCCTGAAAAGGTCTGCGCTCTTTGTGCCGTTGGGCTATGAATCAGTGGAACATCACCCAGATGTAGATGTAGGCGGGGATGATAGCGGCCAGGGTGAAGGGGATGCCGATGCGGAAGAAGTCGCTGCTCTTGACCTCGTAGCCGGCGCGGCGCAGGATGCCGGTGCCGGTGATGTTGGCGGAAGCGCCGATGGGGGTGCAGTTGCCGCCCAGCGTAGCGCCCGACAGCAGGCCGAAGTAGAGGACGGTGGGGTCCACGTTCAGGGCAGCGGCCAGGCCGGTGACCACCGGCAGCATGGTGGCCACATAGGGGATGTTGTCGATGAAAGCCGAGAACAGCATCGACGCCCAGACAATGACGGTGTAGATGACGAACAGGCTGCCGCCGCCCATCTGGGCCAGCAGGTTGGCCACAGCGTCCACCACGCCCATGTGGGTGATGCCGCCGATGACCAGGAACAGGCCGAACAGCAGGCCGATGGTCTCAAAGTCGATGGCCTTGACGGGGCTGATGGCCACCGAGAAGTCCCGGGTCTTGAACAGGGTGTAGATTATGCCCACCACCAGCAGGGAGGTGCAGATCAGACCGTTGGTGATGTCGGGCTTGTTGGGGATGAAGGAGGCCGAGATCAGCAGAGCCAGCATGATCACCAGCAGATAGGTGGGGACAAAGTCGGTGACCTTGGTGCGGGTGGGAGCCTTGGGGATGGGGTTCTTTTCCTTGCGGAACAGCCAGGCCAGAATCAGGGCAGAGGCCAGGGCGCCCAGCTCCACGGACCAGAAGATGCTGGGACGGCCGCGGTAGAAGAAAAAGTCCAGGAAGTTCATGTTGGCGTAGGAGCCCAGCATGATGGCGGTGGTGTCGCCCACCAGGGTGGCCGCACCCTGCAGGTTGGAGGACACCGCCACGCCGATGATGAAGGGGACGGGATTGGTCTTGAGCCTCTTGCAGATCTCCATGGCGATGGGGGCCACCATCAGGACGGTGGCCACGTTGTCCACGAAGGCCGAGATAACGCCGGCGAACAGAGCCAGCGCCACGGCAGCCATCTGGACGTTGGGGACCTTTTCCATAATGAGGTCGGCCAGCAGGGCGGGCATCTTGCTGTCAATGAACAGCTGCACCAGGCCCATGGTGCCGGCGATCATCAGCAGGACATTGAAGTCGATGGCGCCCACAATCTCGTTGAAGGGCAGCATGCCGGTGGCGATGAAAATGACGGCCGACCCCACGGCAATATAGGGCCGGTATGCGCTGAACATCAGCATCAGCGCATAGGTGACGGCGAATAGGATCAAGGCGTAGATCATGGGAATACCAACTCTCTCTTTCCGGCCCGGCGGGCCTCGCAATGTGCTTGGTCGTGGCGCCATATCCCAAAGGAATACGGGGCCTTCATCCGGCGCGCAGCGGCTGCTTTGCGCCACGGAAACGTCAGTGAATATGGTACAATGAAACCCGCGAAAAGTCAAACGAAATGAGGGGCGGAATGATTCAGAAATGGACAAAATGGGATGGCGCCTGTTTTTGCGGCATGACAGCGTCGTTTTGATTTGGAACACCGCAGCCGGAGGGAAATCCGAAAGGGGACAAGCGGGGGAATCCGGGCGGATCAGGACACTTTTTCCAAAAGAGACAGCGGATTCTTTGTACAAAAATCCCTTTGATTTCTTGGATGGAATGACCTATAATAACAGATACAACGTGTAGCTTCCATGCGTAATTCCGGTTGCGTGGAGGCTGCGCGTTTTATTTTTTGGAAAGAGAGGGTCATTCAATGAAACGTGTGCAGGCGGCCTGTATCTGCCAGACGCTGCGCTTTTTGCCGAAGGAGGGCTGGAACCGCAGCGAGTCGGCGGTCCTGGTGCGGCAGGAAGTGGAACAATACAAGAAAAACCTGGAGCGATACCATATTCTCCACAGGATCGTGGAGGAGCAGGAACAGCCGGATGGGTCCATCCTGGTCAAAATCATCCGGCAGTACAATGCCAGCCCGGTGGGAAACTATCTGGACTGAAATAGACGGAACCAGCGCGTAGCCTATGGCGTAAATCCAGCGACAGAGGGCTGCGCGCTTTTTGTGAGGAAGAGGGAAACGCTTTATGGAACAGAACAGTCAATTTCTGGGCACCGAACCGGTGGGCCGTCTGATGAGACGGTACGCGGTTCCGTGCATCATTTCTCTGCTGGTAGGCGCATTGTACAACATCGTCGACCAGATTTTCATCGCCAATGCCAGCTATCTGGGGTCCTATGGCAATGCTGCGAACACGGTGGTTTTTCCTCTGACGGTGGTGGCGCTGGCCATTGCCGTGATGATCGGAGACGGCTGCTGCGCCTTTGTGAGCATCAGCCTGGGTCAGGGGGACCAGGCCGCGGCCAAACGCAGTGTGGGGAATGCTGTGGTCATGAGTGTGGCCGGAAGTCTGGTGCTGACAGCGGTGTATCTGCTGCTGCAAAACCAGATCATCGCGTTGTTCGGCGGCACGGTCAATGAGGAGACCTTTCAATATTCGCAGGAGTATTTCTTCTATATCAGTCTGGGCATTCCCTTTTTATACCGATATGAAATGGGGCTATGCAAAAAACGATCAGATTTCGCTGGACAGCGGCCTGCTGGGGATCGATGCCTGTGTAGAGGTGCTGAAAATGCTGTATTGAGAACCAGCGGGTCTGGAGGGAGCGCAGGGCGGCAGCCGGAAAGGCTGCCGCCCTCTTTTTGGGTCCAGACGAAAAAAAGCCGCCGCCCGGCGGAAGAAGCCGGCGGCGGTGATGGGGAAGGCAGGGGCTCAGTCCACGAACTGGAACAGATTCAGGCCCACTTCAGGGCTGTATTTCCGCTCCACCTGGCCGGACAGAGCCGTCAGGACGAATTCTCCCGTGAGGCTGATGACGCCCCGGTTCAGATGGCCGCCGTGGCAGACATCCAGAGTGGGGTTGCCCACCACCATGTGGAGGTGGAAATAAGGTTTGCCCTCCATGGTGGTGACGGTGCCGGTGCAGGAGGCGATTTCAAAGTCGCCGGTGTAGGTCTGGGACTGATAGGCGAACTGCTGGCGGTCAAAGACCCCCAGGGTCACCTCGCCCACCGCACCGATGCCGGTGATGGTGCCCAGGGTGATCTGCTCCTTTTCGCAGAGGGCGGCCAGGCTGGCCAGAATTTCCTCCCCGCGGTCGATGCGGAGAAAATAGGTGTTGTCAAATTTGCGGTATTCCATGTGCAGGTACCTCTTTTCTGTGGTGTGGGGGCAGCGCCCGCCGGTCTGCTCCCATGATAGGCCATCGGGCGGGAAAAATCAAGGGCACAGCCCAAACCGGCCGGCCCGGCAAACAGCGTATCACTCCTGTATGAGGTGTGCGGTCTGTATGATCCGGCGCATACACCCGGAAAAGCCGCCGGCCGCATAGCCTGCCTGCAATAGGTGCAAAAATCACGTCTGCAAGCTGCTTTTTGCGAGCTGAAAAAAGCTTGTTTTGCCTGTTGACAAAGGACGAAAACTGTATTATTATATTAATACAACAACACGAAGCGAAAGGGAGGCGGCATATGAAATGGCAGTTTTCCAGTGACGCGCCGATTTATGCGCAGCTGATCGCGCAGATTCAGACGTCGATTGTGTCGGGGGGCCTGCCGCCGGGGGAGCGATTGCCCTCGGTGCGGGACCTGGCCGCCGAGGCCGGGGTCAACCCCAATACCATGCAGCGGGCCATGACCGAGCTGGAGCGGGAGGGCCTGGTGTACAGTCAGCGGACGGCGGGGCGGTTTGTGACCGAGGACCGCGCCCGGATCGAGCAGGCGCGCCATCAATGCGCCCGGCGGCAGATCCAGACCTTTGTGGAAGGGATGGAGCAGCTGGGCTACAGCCGGGAGGAAATCCTCCGGCTGGTGGAGCAGGAAACGAAAGGAGAGAGCTGAATGGCTGTTTTGGAGTGTACCAATGTGACTAAGCGATACGGCGGGGTGGTGGCCCTGGAGGATGTCAGCCTGACGGTGGAGCCGGGGCGGATTGTGGGGCTTTTGGGGCCCAACGGCAGCGGCAAAACCACCCTCATCAAGCTGGCCTGCGGCCTGCTGACCCCCACCTCGGGGGAAATTCAGACCTGCGGGCTGAAGCCGGGCCAGCCCGCCAGCCATGCCCAGATCAGTTATCTGCCCGAGCGAATGGCGGTGCCGGCCTGGATGTCGGTGCGGGATCTTCTGCAGTTTTATCAGGATTTTTATGCAGACTTCCGCCAGGATGCCGCCCTGCAGATGCTGTCCGACCTGCACATTGACCCGGCCCTGCGGGTGCGGGAGATGAGCAAGGGCAACCGGGAAAAAGTCCAGCTGATTCTGGTGATGAGCCGGGCGGCCATGCTGTATCTGCTGGACGAGCCCATCGGCGGGGTGGACCCCGCCACCCGGGACTACATCCTCTCCACCATCATCGGCAACTACAATCCCGAGGCGGCGGTGATTATCTCCACCCACCTCATCGCCGACGTGGAGAAACTGCTGGATCAGGTGATTTTTCTGAAAAACGGGCAGGTGGCCCTCCAGTCGGAGGTGGACCAGCTGCGGGAAGAACATGGCATGAGCGTGGACGGGCTGTTCCGGGAGGTGTTCAAATGCTGATCAAACTGATGAAACAGGAGTTCCGGGCCACCGCCTGGATGATGATTCCCATGTATCTGGTGATGCTGGCCCTGGCCGTGGGAGCCCGGTTTTTCTTCGATGACCTGGGCGACCTGGGCGACCTGCTGACAGCCCTGTGCGCCCTGGCGGTGGTGGCCTGCATCCTGGTGAATGTGGCGGCCATGATTTTGCGGTTCAAGCAGAACCTGCTGGGAGACGAGGGCTACCTGATGCTTACCCTGCCGGTGACGGTGCATCAGCACCTGTGGGCCAAGCTGGTGGCGGCGGTGGCATGGCTTGCCGCGACGCTGGTCATGAGCCTGGTATCCCTGTGCATTCTGGCGGACAGCACCGACTTTACCATGGGGGCCGGTGGAATCCAGGTGGGGTTTCATCTGGTGAGTGTCCACGGGGTGGCGGTGTCCTTCCCGGACAATGGACTGTTCCTGCTGGAACTGGCCGTGCTGGGGTTTGTGGCGGGCTGCACCCTCTGCCTCCAGTTTTACGCCGCCCTGGCCGCGGGCCACAGCTTCAGCAGCCATAAAATGGCCCTGTCGGTGGTTTGCTTTGTGCTCCTCAGCATGGCCACCACCGTTTTGACCGAGGCCATGCCTGTTCCCGAGGTGGAGTTCCACCGCAACTGGGTGGCGACCTTTCATCTGGCCCTCTGGGTGATTTCGGGCTGCACCGCCGTGGTGGGAGCCATCTATTATGGCATCACCGTCTATTTCCTCGAACACCGCCTCAATCTCAGCTGATGAAAAGGAGGAAAATTCCTATGAAACAAATCCTGTTGTCGGCCGGTTCGGCGGCTTTGGCGGCGGCGCTGCTGTGCAGCTGTGTGCCTTTCCAGATTGCCAGCAAGGTGCTGGACGAGAGCAACCAGGTCATCGGGCAAGATCTGGAGGATATAGCCGACTCCATCCAGGCATCCCAGGAGGTTCAGATTTCCGGCCTGACCCGCCGGACCTACACCGCCAGCCAGAATATCACCGGGCTGGACGTGGAGAGTCAGGATGCCGCCATCCGCATCGAGACGGCGGACGTCAGCCAGGTGGAAGTGGAATATGTGGAACCGTCGGACCAGACCTTGTACCGGTTCTGGGTGGAGGGTTCCACCCTCAAGATCGAAAAGCGGGGCCAGAGCAACGGCAACCGCTCGGAGGTGGAGACGTCCATGAAGATCACCCTGCCGGCTGGTGCGTACCAGGAAATCGAGATCCGCGGCACCAACAGCGGCGTCAAGATCCAGGATGTGGAGGTGCAGAGCCTGGAGCTGGAAAACAGCAACAGCAGCGTCAGCCTCAGCGGCCTGACGGTGGGAGAATTGTCGGGCGAAGTGAAAAACGGCGGCGTCAAGGTGTCGGATACCTCTGCCCGGAAGATCGAGCTGGAGCTGAGCAACGGTAGCATTGCCTTTGACAACGCCCAGGCCGACGACTACGAGTGCGAGGTGTCCAACGGCACCATCAGCGGGACCCTGGCCGGCCGGGAAGAGGACTACAACATCCGCACCTCGGTGGGGATGGGCAGCAACAACCTGCCCAGCAGTACAAAGACCGGCGCCGGCAAGTCCATTGAGTTCCATGTGGACAACGGAAGCATCAAAGTCCAGTTTGCGGGTTGACCTTCCGGGTTGACTGCGCCCTGTTATTCAAAAATCCCCCGTCCCTGCGCTTGGCAGAGATGGGGGATTGTTTTGTTTCAGTCCTGGTGCAGCAGGCGGAATACCTCCCGGTAATAGGGGGCGAAGGCGCTGCCCCGCCGCCACAGAAAAGTGAAGTCGTGGCGGATTTCCCCGTCCTCCAGGGGGATTTCCACCAGATCGCCCCGGTCCAGCTCGGCCTGGACCACCGGCTGGTAAAAGAAGGAGATGCCGGCCCCGGCGCAGACCAGGGACTTGATGAGATTGAGGCTGCCCAGCTCGGTGAGATAGCGGAAGCTGTGCACCGTGAGGTTGCGGGCTTCCAGAGCCTGTTCCAGGACGCCGCGGGTGCCGGAGCCCGGCTCCCGCACCAGAAGCCGGGCGTCCAGCAGATCGGCCATCCGGCGCACCGGCCCCGGGAACGGATAATCCGGCGCCGCCACCGGGATGAACCGCTGGGCGCAGTAAACCAGGCCCTCGTAGACCTGCTGGTCAAAGCTGCCCTCCACAATGGCGAAATCCAGCTCGCCCTGGTCCATCAGCCGGAGCAGTTCCTGGGTGTTGGCGGTAATCATCCGCAGCTGCAGGGTGGGATCGTCGGTCAGCAGCCGCAGCAGGGGAGAGGGCAGCAGGTATTCCCCGATGCTGAGGGTGGCCCCGAACCGCAGATGCCGCCGGGAATCCATCTGGTGCAGGGCTTCCTGCAGGCGGCGGACATCGTGGCGCATGGTGGCGGCGGTCTGCAAAAACAGCTGGCCCGCCTCGGTCAGCCGCAGCTGCTTGCCCTCGTAGAGAAACAGCCGGGTGCCGTACTGGGTCTCCAGGGCGTGGATGTGTTGGGATACCGCCGGCTGGGTGATGTGGAGCAGCTGGGCGGCCCGGGTGAAGTTCATGGTTTCGCAGACCGTCAGAAAGGTCTCGACGCGGAAATCCAGCATGGTACAGCCTCCTTTGGATCAATTATAACAAAACGTTATCGAAAAATAAAGAAGCATCATTTTACATAATGCTGAATTGGGAGTATATTGGTGCTGTTGTGTGATTGATTGGAAAGGAAGGAATCTTATGACAAAAACGAAAGAACTGGCCCCCGGCGTACTTCTCTGCCTGGCCCTGGCGGTGCCCTGCTGGCTGCTGGGCAAAGCATTCCCGGTGGTGGGCGGCTCGGTGTTCGCCATCCTGCTGGGCATGGTCATCGCTCTGTTTTACCGCAACAAGGCGGCCACCCAGGCGGGCATTGCCTATACATCCAAGAAAATTTTGCAGTATGCGGTGATTTTGCTGGGCTTCGGCCTGAACCTGTCCGAGATTGCCCGGGTGGGCGCCACCTCGCTGCCCGTCATCCTGGCTACCATCTCCACCTCCCTGATTGTCTCGTTTGTCCTGCACAAGCTGATGCACATTCCCACCAATATCTCCACCCTGGTGGGCGTGGGCTCCTCCATCTGCGGCGGCTCGGCCATCGCCGCCACCGCCCCCGTCATCGACGCCGACGACGATGAAATCGCCCAGGCCATCTCGGTGATTTTCCTGTTCAATATCATTGCGGCCCTGACCTTCCCCACTTTGGGCAGCGTGCTGGGCCTGTCCAACGAGGGATTCGGCCTGTTTGCCGGCACCGCCGTCAACGATACTTCGTCGGTCACCGCCACCGCCGCCGCCTGGGACGGAATGCATCCCGGCGCCAATACCCTGGACCAGGCCACCATCGTCAAACTGACCCGCACCCTGGCCATCATCCCCATCACCCTGGCGCTGGCCGTCTGGCGCACCGCCAAGGCCAAGCGGGCCGGCGGCAACCAGGGCAGCAGCTTCTCCCTGAAAAAGGTGTTCCCCTTCTTCATCCTGTTCTTTGTGCTGGCCTCGGTGATTACCACCGTCGCCACCACCGCCGGGGTGGATGCCTCGGTGTTCCAGCCCTTTAAGGAGCTGTCCAAGTTCTTCATCATCATGGCCATGGGGGCCATCGGCCTCAATACCGACCTGGTCAAGCTGGTCCGCACCGGCGGCAAGCCCATTCTGATGGGCCTGTGCTGCTGGGTGGCCATTGCCGTGGTCAGCCTGGGAATGCAGCAGGTCATCGGCATCTGGTAAAGCCGTTCCCACAAAACAAATCTTCCACCGACCTCCCGCAGCAGAGCGCAGGCTCTGCCGCAGGGGGTCTTTTTTGTGCCGGAAAAGCCCGGCCTTGTTCAGAAAAAGTTTACACTTTATTGTTGACTGATTGGTCTACTTTTCATATAATAGACCAAACAGTCTATATTGAGGAGGCTGGACCATGAAACAGCAGGAGAAAACCCAAAAGACACGGGAGCGGATTCTTCACGCGGCCCTGGCGGAATTTGGCAGCAAGAGCTACGACGCCGCCTCGGTCAACAGCATCTGCGAGGCCGGGCAGATCCCCAAAGGCCTGCTCTACCACAATTTCAAGGGCAAGGACGACCTGTACCTGAACTGCGTGAAAATCTGTTACGACGCCATGACCGATTCCCTGAAAAGTCAGGCCCTGGCATTTCAGGACGCCAAAGAGGGGATGCAGCAGATTCTGATGGCGCGGCAGAAATTTCTGGCCGAGAATCCCTGTTACGCCAATATCTTTTTCAATACCGTCATCCAGCCTCCCCGGCACCTGGTGCGGGAGCTGGCCCAGATGCGCAAAGGTCTGGACGATTACTTCAGCCAGTGCTGCCTGGACGTGCTGGACTGCCTGACCCTGCGGGACGGCATCACCAAAGAGGCCGCGCTGGAATATTTCCTGATGACCAGCGAAATGTTCAACGGCTATTTTCAGAAAAAGGCCGAGCAGGGCGGAGATTTCCGCGAGCTGATCCAGGACCATGAGGGCAGACTGTCGTCCATATTCGATATCATGCTCTACGGCATTGCAAAGGAGCCGCCGGGAGGCCGCCGCACCTGAAAAGCCCCGGATTCCCCGCGAAAAATGTCGGTACAGCCCCTGGAGGCTGCCTTATAAGGTCAGGTGAAATGCAATGATTTTAACGCTGCTGCGGTTTGGACTTACCATAGGAACCGCCTATTTTATGGGCAAGCTGGTGGCCCGGATCAAACTGCCGGCCATTCTGGGCTGGCTGCTCACCGGCATGATTCTGGGCCCCCACGCCCTGTCCCTGGTCAGCCAGGAGATGCTGGACGCTGCATGGTATGAGACGCTGGTCCATGTTTTGGAGTGCAGCGTGGGCCTGATGATCGGCACCGAGCTGGTCTGGAACAAAATCAAGCGCTCGGGCAAAGCCATCATCATCACCACCCTCACCCAGTCGCTGGGCACCTTTGCGGTGGTTTCGCTGGTGTTCGGCGTGGTGTTCTGGTTCACGGATGTGCCGGTGTATCTGGCCCTGGTGTTCGGCGGCATCGCCCTGGCCACAGCGCCGGCGCCGGCGCTGTCCATCGTCCGGGAATTCAAGACCAGCGGACCGGTGACCCAGACCCTGATTCCCATGGCTGCCCTGGACGACATTGTGGGCTGTGTGGTGTTCTTTATTGTCATGGCCCTGGTGGCAGGCAATCTCTCAGCCGGGTCGCTGCCCGCCTCCATGATTGCCCTGGTGATTGTTCTCCCCATCCTGATCGGCGTGGCCGTCGGCCTGGTGGCCGGCGTGGTGCTGAAAAAAGAGCGGGACAAACCCCAGACCCTGGCGCTTTTGATCGGGATGATTCTGGTGGCCGCCGCAGGGGGCTTTGTGTTCAATGCCATGCTGCCCCGGCCGGTTTTGAACTTTATGCTGATCGGCATGTCCTTTTCGGCCACCTTCTCCAATATGATCTCCGAAACCCGGCTGGAACAGATCATGGGGAGCTTCAGCCCCCTTCTGGGCGGGACCATGATTGTGACGATCCTGAATCTGGGCGCGCCGCTGGATTACCACCTGATCCTGGGGGCCGGCCTGTTCACCGCCGTCTATATTCTGGCCCGTGCCGCCGGAAAATACGGCGGCGCCTACCTGGGCGCGGCCATTACAAAATCCCCTGAAACGGTGAGAAAATACCTGGGCCTGACCCTTTTGCCCCACTCGGGCGTGTCCCTGGTGTTCACCGGAATTGCGGTGTCGGTGCTGACAAAACCGGCGCCGGAATGCGCCCGGATTGTCCAGGGCACCATTGCGGCGGCCGCGGTCATCAATGAGCTGATTGCAGTCCTGGCGGCGAAAAAGGGCTTTGAGTGGGCCGGCGAGATGAATGGTTCCGGCGGCAAAGCGCCCGGTGAGCAGCAGGAACAGCTGGTGGTCACCATCAGCCGGCAGTATGGCAGCGGCGGCCGGGAAATCGGCAAAAAGGTTGCCCAGCAGCTGGGCCTGCCCTTCTACGACCGGGAAATCATCGAGAGAGCGGCCCAAAACAGCTCCATGGATATCCGTTTGTTTGAGAACAGCGAGACCAAAGATGTTCCCAGCCTGCTCAGCGACCTGACCGCAGGGGTGCAGTTTGCCCAGCCTGTCATGGACAAGGTGTTTTTGCAGCAGGCGGGCATCATCGAGGAACTGGCGGCCAAGGGCAGCTGCGTGATGGTGGGGCGCTGTGCCGATGCCATCCTGTACGGCCATCACCAGACCCTCCGGGTGTATATCTACGCCGACGCCGATTCCCGCAGAAAGCGGGTGGAGGGGACCTACCATGAGCCGGGCGGCGACCTGGAAAAACGGGAGAAAAACCGCTGTACCTACTACAAACACTATACCGGCAAGCGTTTCGGCGACGCCGAAAACTACGATTTGTGCCTCAACAGCGGCACCCTGGGGGAGGAAGAATGCGTGAAAGCCATCTGCTCCGCCTTCCACAACCATAAAGCGCCGTAAGACGCGCCGCGCTCCGGCAGATCCGCCCGCCGACAAACGACATATTCGAAAACGGCATCTTTTCCCCGGCCTGTATGGAGCAGGCCGGGGCTTTTTGTGTGGCGCGGGGCAGTCCGGCGGCATAGGATGGGGCAAAGAAGTGCGGTCTGCCGGGCAGACTACGTCACCAATCCATCAGGAGGTGAGCCCTATGGCAAACAAAAAGGGCTGTGATGTGTCAAAATGGCAGGGGAGGGTGAACTGGCAGCAGGTGAAAGCCTCAGGACAGGTGTCCTTTGTGATTCTGCGGGCAGGGCTGGGCCGTTCCGGCGACGTGGTGGACCCCACCTTCGGGACCAATTACGCCGGATGTCAGTCGGTGGGCCTGCCGGTGGGGGCCTACTGGTACAGCTACGCCTCCGATACGGCTTCGGCCCAGGCCGAGGCCCGGGCCTGCCTGGCGGCAATCCGGGGCAAGAAGCTGGAGTATCCCGTCTGGTTCGACCAGGAATACAACCCCGCCACCAAAAATATGACCGTCCAGCAGCGAACCAATGTCGTCAAAACCTTCTGTGAGGCGCTGGAAAAGGCCGGATATTACACCGGGCTGTACTGCAGCCGCAACTGGCTGATCAACAACCTGGACAGCAGCCAGCTGAAAGCCTACGATCTCTGGATCACGTCCTACACCAAGACGCCGGGCAAGCTGCCGCTGCCCTATGGGATGTGGCAGTACAGCAGCACCGGCAGCATTCCGGGGATCAACGGCAATGTGGATCTGGATGTTGCCTATAAGGATTATCCCGCCATCATCCGCCGCGCCGGCCTCAATCAGCTGAAGTGAATCCCGCCGAAAGCAGGGCTCCCTCTTGGGGGCCCTGCTGTTTTGCTGCCCGGAAATCCCGTTCCGGCCTGATTTTGGGGCCAAACTTTCCCGAATCTGTCACAGTTTTGACATCTGAAACATGGTACAATAGATCGAGTTTACCAACAGCGCGAAGGAGGAAAAGTGTGTGGAAAGACATGGTTCTGTGAGGAGCCGGTCAGGGTGTGCGGCACCCTGGGGGCGCCTCCGGCGGCCGGCGGGGATGGGAAAAAGCTCCCCCGGAGGAAAAGAAACGTCCCACAGCCAGGGATTCCCTTGCGATGAAAGGTCCCGCTGATTCGTATAAAAGACAGGGGCCTGCCCGCCAGTCCGGGCGGCCTCCGGAGCCAGCCGGAGGGCGGCTTCACCCCAAAGAAGGAAAGGAACATCCCTCATGACCCGTACTGTCCAAAACGGACCAGCTGTTTTTATTGTCATTACCCAGACCGGCACCATTCTCTCCCAGATTCTTCGCATGGTGACCGGTGATGCCTATAATCACGCATCCATCAGCGTGGATGCTTCGCTCCAGACCCTGTATTCCTTTGGGCGGCTTCACCCCTATAACCCGGTGTGGGGCGGCTTTGTCCAGGAAAGCCCCGTCTCGGGGACCTTCGGACGGTTTGTCCGCACCCGGGCCAAGGTGCTGCGGGTCCCGGTGACCCAGGCTCAGTATGAGCAGATCAAGCGCCATCTGGAGTACATGTATCAGGACCGCCAGCGCTACCACTACAATTATCTGGGGCTGGTGCTGGCCTTTTTCAACCTGGCCTATCGCCGGAAAAACTGCTACTACTGCTCGGAATTTGTGAAGGACGTGCTGGTGCGCTACGATGTCACCCGGCCCGACAGCTTCGGGGAGATTGTCAAGCCCATGGAGCTGCTGGAACTTTCGGGCAGCCGGGAAATCTACAGCGGCCTTCTGGCGGAATATTCCGCCGACCGGATCAAAAACATAACCTGTTCCTGACGTCAGCCCGGTTGAATGCCAGCCTTCGGGCTGGCGTTTTTGTTTGGGCGGGGAAGGGGAGGACCCTGGCGGGGCAGTTGACTTTCAGGGAGCTGCGTGGTAAGATAGTTCAAATTTGTAAAATTCAAGAATGAAGAATCAGGGAGGGAAACCAAGTGGAACGAATGAGCATGGATTTTGCCCATGCGCTGCTGGAGTCCTACACCGAGGCCTGCAAGCCCCTGTGCAGGGAGATCCAGATGCCCCAGACGGCGTTTGATATCCTGATGTTCCTGGCGAATCATCCGGCCTGCCGGTCCGCCCGGGATATCGTGGCGGTGCGCGGCCTGAAAGCCAATCTGGTCTCGGTCAACGTGGACAAGCTGGTGCGGGAAGGGCTGCTGGAACGCCGCCCCGATCAGGAGGACCGGCGGCGGACCATTCTGGTCTGTACCGAGTCGGCCCGGCCGGTGATCGAGCGGGGCCGCCGGTTCCAGCAGGAATTTCTGGAAAAGCTGTTCCGGGACGTGCCGGAAGAGGACCGGGCGGTCTTTGTCCGGGTTATGAAAAAGGTCCGGGAGAATCTCGCCCGGATGCCGAAAGAAGGAATTGCAAAATGAATGGACTTGTCATCCTGCTGGTGACCTTTTTTGCCGGCATGGGGGCGGGGCTGGGCACCGGCTTTGCCGGCATGAGCGCCGCCGCCGTCATCACCCCCATGCTGGTGACCTTTCTGGGGATGGACCCCTATATGGCGGTGGGCATCGCCCTGTCCTCCGACGTGTTGGCCAGCGCCGTCTCGGCCTACACCTACGGGAAAAACAAAAATCTGGATGTCCGCAACGGCCTGATTATGATGGTCAGCGTGCTGGCCTTTACGGTGGTGGGCAGCTATGTGTCCAGCCTGATGCCGGCGGCCGCCATGGGGAACTTCTCGGTCATCATGACCTTTCTGCTGGGCGTCAAATTCATCGTGATTCCGGTGATGACCACCAAGGAGTCCATGGATTCGGTCTCCCCCCGCAAGCGGGCGGTGCAGTCCATGGTGTTCGGGGTGGGCATCGGCTTTATCTGCGGCTTTATGGGCGCAGGCGGCGGCATGATGATGCTGTTGATCCTTACCTCGGTGCGGGGGTATGAGCTGAAAACCGCTGTGGGCACCAGTGTGTTTATCATGACCTTCACCGCTCTGACAGGGGCGGTGTCTCACTTTATCATCGGCAGCCAGCCGGACTGGGTGGTGTTCGCCCTGTGCGTGGTGTTTACCTTCCTGTGGGCGCGGGTGGCCGCTGTCTTTGCCAACAAGGCGGACCCCGTGACCCTCAACCGGGCCACCGGCGTGATTCTGGTGACCCTGGGCGTGGTTATCCTGTCCTTCAATTTCATCAGCTGAGGGAAATATCTGAATCCAACGGCGGCGAGGGGGAGACCCTTCGCCGCTTTTTGTTCGGGGCGGGATTGGTCCTTTTCTTCCCCGGGCAAGTGTGCTACAATGAAACAAAGGAGGCGCACCATGGATCAATATCATTTTTACGGCTGGGAACAGGCGGACGTCCCGGCCCGGGAGACAAGCTATCCGGGCATCCGCACCCCGCTGGATTTGTACGACAAACTGTCGCAGGTGTGGTGCCGGGAGACCTGTGCGCCGCGGCTGCAGGCCGCCTGGACCCCCGAAAACAAGACCCTGGGCCAGTGCTCCATCACGGCGTTCCTGGCGCAGGATATCTTCGGCGGGGAGGTGTATGGCGTTCTCCGCCCCCGCGGGAATTACCACTGCTACAACGTGGTGGATGGCCGTGTGTTTGACCTGACCAGCGAACAGTTCGGCGGGGAAACCCTCTGTTATGAGGATAATCCCCGGCAGCTTCGGGAGGTCCACTTTGCCAAAGAGGAAAAGCGCCTGCGGTATCAGCTTTTGAAGCAGCGCCTGAAGGAAATCTGTGACGGGACGGAGGGGTGAAGATGGATCGTTTGGAGGCGTTCGAGGCCATGCTGGCCGACCTGACCCGCCAGGCTGAGGCGGAAAAACAGCAGATGGAGCAGCTGAAGGCGGCCGGAAAAGAAAAATCCGCCACCTATCGCCAGTATTTTGGCAACAAGCTGATCTACAGCCAGATTTTTGCCTGGTATAAGAAGTATGGTCTGATGGATTGACCGCCGGCGGTTAGCCCGGCCGAAAGGAGCCGCAGATGGAGGAATTGAAAAGGCTTTGGCAGCAGGTGGCCCAGCAGAAAATTGTGCAGGCCAAGTACCATGAGCTGCAGTCCCAGCGGGGGGAAGTGGCCTCCCGGCTGAAAGAGCTGGAAAAGACAAAGGCGGAGGAACAGGCCGATGTGGACCGCCTGGAAAAGGGCGGCCTGGCGGCGTTTTTCTACCAGATGGCGGGCCGGATGGAGGAAAAGCTGGACAAAGAGCGGCAGGAGGCTTATGCGGCCCGGGTCCGCTACGATGCCGCCGCCCGGGAACTGTCGGCCCTGGATCGGGAGCTGGGCCGCATGGAGGCCCAGCTGAAAGAGCTGTCGGGCTGCGACCGCCGCTATCAGGAGGCGCTGGTGGCCCGGATGCAGGAGATCAAGGCCACCAACAGCCCTGCCGCCCAGGAACTGGTGGAGAGCGAGACCCGCGTCATGGCCATGAAACTCCGCCAAAAGGAAATCCGGGAGGCGGTCCAGGCGGGGCACACCGCGCTGGAAACCGCCCGCCAGATGCAGGAATCCCTGGACGACGCCGAGGGATGGAGCACCATAGACCTGATGGGCGGGAGCGTCCTCAGCGACCTGGCCAAGTATGAGCATCTGGACCAGGCCCAGGAGCTGGCGGAACGGCTTCAGATGGAGCTGCGGCGGTTCAAGACCGAGCTGGCGGATGTGGAAATCAACCCGGAGATGCAGGTCACAGTGGATGGATTTTTGCGGTTTGCGGATTTCTTCTTCGACAATTTCTTCACCGACTGGGCGGTGCGGGACCACATCGTCGAGGCCCAGGAACAGGTCCAAAAGACCCAAAGTCAGATTCACCGCCTGCTGGACAAGCTGGACCGGATGGACTCCGCTTTGAAAGCCCAGCTGGAGGACGAGTGCGAAAAACAGGAGCAGATTGCCCGCAGCGCAGAGCTGTGAGCGGCCCTGCATTTCCCCGGGAAAATCTGCACTGAAAGAAACAAGCTCCCCTGCGGCGGCCCGGCCGGGCTTCTGCGGGGGAGCTTCTTGTTTGGAGGGGGACAAAAAAGGCTGTACCAAACCCCGAAAATCTGGTATCATGAAAGCCGAAAGGACTGCGGCCCGGCCGCAAAACGCCAGAAAGAAGGAGAAACACCCATGGGAAAGATTCTGTTCATTGACATCGACGGCACCCTGGTGGATTACGAAAACCGCCTGCCCGCCTCGGCGGTGAAAGCCATCCGGATGGCCCGGGCGGCAGGGCACCGGGTGTACCTGTGCAGCGGCCGCAGCAAGGCCGAGAACAAACAGGAAATCTGGGACATCGGCCTGGACGGCTACATTGGAGGCAACGGCAGCTATGTGGAGTCGGACGGGGAAGTGGTGATGCACCAGCTGGTCACGCCGGAGCAGTGCCGGCGGATTGTGGACTGGCTCCACAGCCGGAAACTGGAATTCTACCTGGAGAGCAACAGCGGCCTGTACGGCAGCGAGAACTTCCGCCAGCGGGCGGTTCCGGTGATGAAGGAGTACTGCCGCCGCAAGGGCAAGGCAGACGCCGACCAGGCCAGCCCCGACACGGTGTTCCCAACCATGATCTATGGGGCCGACCTCTACCGGGACGATGTGAACAAGGTCAGCTATATCCTGGACAGCTATCAGGACTTTCTGGACGCCAGGGAGCAGTTCCCCGACCTGCAGAACGGCACCTGGGGCGGGGCAGGGGAGACGGCCCTGTTCGGTGACCTGGGTGTGAAGGGCATCACCAAGGCCCACGCCGTGGAGGTGCTGCTGAAACACCTGAACGCCCGGCAGGAGGACACCATCGCCTTTGGAGACGCGGCGGTGGATATCCCCATGTTTGAGGTCTGCGCCCAGAGCTGCTGCATGGGCAGCGGCGGAGATGGAGCCAAGGCGGCGGCCGGCTATGTGACCACCGCCGTGGAGGAGGACGGCCTGTACAACGCCTTTGTTCACTTCGGCCTGCTGTAAAAACCAACCCGATACACACAAAAAGACGGCCGGGCTTCAAAAGCCTGGCCGTCTGCCGTTTTTATGGTAAGCTGGGGATTACAGGCCGCGGCACATGTTGATGAGGATACCAGCGGCCACGGCGCTGCCGATAACGCCGGCCACGTTGGGGCCCATGGCGTGCATCAGCAGATAGTTGCGGGGGTTGAATTCCTGACCCACTTTCTGGGAGACACGGGCGGCCATGGGAACGGCGGAAACGCCGGCCGAGCCGATCAGAGGATTGATCTTGCCCTTGGTGACGAAGCACATGATCTTGCCCAGGATGACGCCGCCGGCGGTGCCGAAGGCGAAGGCAAAGACGCCCAGGAAGATGACCATGACGGTCCGCATGTTCAGGAAGGTCTCTGCGTTGGTGGTGCAGCCCACCGAGAAGCCCAGGAAAATGGTGATGATGTTCATCAGCTCATTGCCGGCGGTCTTGGTGATGCGCTCCACCACGCCGCACTCCTTCATCAGGTTGCCCATCATCAGGCAGCCGATCAGGATGGCGGCATCCGGCAGCAGCAGGCTGACCAGGATGGTGACAATGATGGGGAACAGGACCTTTTCGGTGTGGCTGACCTTGCGGGGGGCCTCCATGATGATCTGGCGCTCTTTCTCAGTGGTGAGCAGCCGCATGATGGGGGGCTGAATGACCGGCACCAGAGCCATGTAGCAGTAGGCTGCCACGGCAACCGAGCCCAGCAGTTCCGGAGCCAGGATGGAGGTGGTCAGAATCGCGGTGGGGCCGTCGGCGCCGCCGATGATGCCGATGGAAGCGGCTTCCGCGGGGCTGAAGCCCAGGATGCGGGCGCCGATGTAAGCTACGAAAATACCCAGCTGCGCAGCCGCACCCAGCAGCAGGCTGGAGGGACGGGCGATCAGCGGCTCAAAGTCGGTCATGGTGCCGATGCCCAGGAAGATCAGCGGCGGATAAATGCCCAGCTTGACGCCTAAGTACAGATAGTCCGCCAGACCGCCTGAGCTGCCCAGCATCTGCCAGTTGATATGGCCGGTCTCATTGATGAAGATGTCCATGTGGATGATGCCATCCAGCGGCAGGTTGGCCATCAGCATGCCGAAGCCGATCGGCAGCAGCAGAAGGGGTTCAAACTGATGCACGATGGCCAGATAAATCAGAATGCAGGCTACCAGCAGCATGACCGCATAGCGGTAGCCGCCCACCGCCGTGAAAATCTGTGCGTAGCCGGAATTGGCAAAAATTTCCTGAAGATTGTTGATAATTGCGCCCATTGTATCACGCTTCCTTCCCCGATGAAGTTACATAAAGGGCCGGGTGCTCTGTACCACACCGGCGTCGCCCCATGCGCCGCGGCGGGAACCGCCTGCCTGCGGCATACGGCGGATCTCACGGACCACAGCGTGGCCGCCTTCCATCGAGTAGATGGCGGCGGAGATCACAGCCACAACTTCGCCCGGGATGCCGGTCTCGACCACAGGGGCCGGGGCGGCCGGCGCAGAAACAGCGGCGCGCGCAGCAGGTGCAGCCGGCTTTTTCTGGGCGCTCTTGTTGAGTTCGTCCATTGCTTTGGCACGCTTTTGGGCGCTGTCCTTGTCGTTGAACGAGTCAAACAGCTTGCCTTCCAGCGTGATAATCAGGCACAGGGCGACCAGAAGTCCGAACACCAGCACCAGACTGGTGGACACCAGCGAGGCGTCGAACAAGGTCAGGCCGCCGGCAGCCAGCGGTAAAAGATAATCCATGACGGGCCCTCCTTCATTTGCAATTTCCCGGTGCAGACCGGGCAGAATACCTAAACCCGAATTGACACTATTATAACATGACGTCTAATTTTTTGCCAGTGAATTTGGAAAACTTTTTGTATTTTATTGCAATAATGGCCAAATTTTATGGAAATGCGGACCCTGCGTCCCCGCGGGTCGTCTGCCCTGCGGGAAGGGCTGTCCCGGGCATCGCCGGATAAAATCCACGCATAACCACCGCTTTTGCCCCGGCGCGGGCCGCCGGACGCAGAAAGAGCCGGGCCCTCGCAAAAAGGCCCGGCCCAAAGGGTTATTTCAGAATCCGTCCGTGCTTGTCCACATGGTTGAGGATTTCGCAGCCATCCTCGGTCACCAGCACCAGGTCCTCCACCCGGACGCCGAACTTGCCCGGCAGGTACACCCCCGGCTCGATGGAGAAAATCATCCCCGGCTCGGCCAGAGCGGTGTTGGCGCTGCTGACATCGCCCTGCTCATGGTCCCGCTGGCCGATGAAATGGCCCAGGCGGTGGGTGAAGTATTCGCCGTAGCCTGCCGCGGCAATGTGGTCCCGGGCAGCCTTGTCCAGCTCACAGAGGGGGACGCCGGGGCGGACCAGTGCCTCGGCCCGCTCGTTGGCCTCCCGTACCAGATCGTGGACGGCCCGGGCCTCCTCGCTGGCCTCCTGCCAGAAGAAGGTGCGGGTCATGTCGGAACAGTAGCGGTCCTTGCGGCAGCCCATGTCGATGACGATGGAGTCGCCGGGAGCCAGCGGGGTGTCGTCCGGCTCGTGGTGCGGGTCGGCCCCGTGGGCGCCAAAGGAGACAATGGTGGGGAAGGAGGGGCTGCTGCAGCCCAGGGCGGTGTACCGGCTCTCAATGAACCGGGCAGCCTCCCGCTCGGTGACTCCCTCGTGGAAGAAGCCGGCCACTTCCTCCATGACCTGGTCGTTGATCCGGGAAGCGGCCCGCATCAGTTCCTGTTCGGCCTCGTCCTTGCAGGCGCGGCAGTGGTCCACGCAGTCGGAGGCCAGGACGGGCCGGGCGCCGGGCAGCCGCTCCATCAGGGGCAGCAGGAAGCGGGCGGTCCAGGTCTTGTCGATGCCCACCGGTGCGGCCGGGTCCAGCCGGGCGGCCAGAAGGCCCACGGCGTCGTCGGTGTCGGTGAACCACACCTGCTCCCAGGGAGCGGCGGGGGCAGGGAACAGCCGGTTCAGGAAAAAGCAGTGACGGCCGTCCTGCCGCACACAAAAGACCTGCATCCGCTCGATGGGGTCGTTGTCGTAGCCGGTCAGATACCAGACGCTGTCCGGGTCGGTGACCAGAAGCTGGGTCAGGCCCATGGCGGTCATCCGCTGGATGACCCGCTCCAGGCGGGCCTGGTAAAGCTGTGTCGATTCGTCCATAGGGAAAGACTCCTTCCTATTTATAAAAGATACGGGGGAGGGGATTACACTTCCTCCTCCTGGGTTTCAGACTCCTCCTCGTCCGGGGAGACGGGTTCGTCGGGGGTGTCGTCGGGCTGGTAGCGGCGGAATACCGGCTCCAGCAGCAGGGTGAACAGCCAGGCCGCCGCCCCCGGCAGGATGACGATGGGGATCAACAGCACCCGCACCAGCAGGGCCGAAATCCCCACAATGGCCACCAGGCCGATGGTGCGGGGCAGACAGCCCAACGTCAGCCGCAGGGCGGTGAGCATCAGATCCACCGGCCGGAACGCAAACCGGGACAGCAGGGGAAACATCCAGCAGGCGGCCCCCACCGGCAGAATCATCACCACCAGGCAGAAGATCAGGGCGGCCCAGGCGGCAGAGGTGCCCGCGGAAGCCGCAGCGGCGGTCATCTGCAGGGCGTACACCAGCATCAGCAGCACAGCGCCCCACACCACCGTCACCAGACTGGCGGGGAGCAGCTCCCGGCGGAACGTCTGCACAAACCGCTTCCAGGGTATGGGCTCGGGGCCGTGCAGACAGTGGGCCGCGGCGTCGTAGAGGGCGGTGGTGGCGGCGCCCGCCGTCACCAGCGGCAGGGAACACAGCAGCCACAGCAGGCTCAGGATCAAAAGGTCGGCCAGATGGTCCAGCGTCTGCCAGAACTTGTTTTCCGGGTTGAATATGCTGCCAAACATCGCACAGGGCTCCTTTCACACGGGTCGGACAGGCGGCGTCTGCCCTTACAGGGCAGGCCCGCCTCGGCTGATGTTATCATAGCACATTCGGGGACGGTTGTCATCTGCCCCCGCAGCCCGCCGGGGGCCTTTTTTGGAAGCAGCAGAGGGATTTTTCAAAGATTGAAAATTTTTTTCATACATGATACTATACACTCAGAACCCGATATTTTTAACGCGATGATAGGAGGAAACCACTATGCCTGCCAATCTGCGAAACGTGATGGAACGGATCAGTGCAGAATATTACCAGTTGACCGCGTCGGAGCGCAAGGTGGCGGATTACGTCAACGACCACCAGCAGGAGGCGCAGAATTTGTCCATTTCCGAGCTGGCGGAGGCCTGCGGGGTGGCGGAGGCCACCATCACCCGCTTTTGCCGCAAGCTGGACTATAAGGGATACAATGCTTTCAAGCTGGCCCTGGCCAATGTTGTGGGCAGCCGCCGGGGGATGCCCTTCCTCAGCGGCGAAGTGACCCCCGAGGACGACATTCAGGAAATGTGCCATAAGCTGTACGGCGCCGAGGTGGAGGCCATCTCCCAGACCCTGACCCTCATCCGGCCCGACAACATCCGCCGGGCGGCGGATCTGCTGACCCGGGCCGACAAGGTGTTCTGCATGGGCCAGGGCGGTTCCATGATTATGGCGGAGGAGGCAGCCCACATTTTTTCGACGGCAGGCAAAAGTTTTTTTGCCATGAGTGATTCCCACACCCAGATTGTCTACACCGCCACCCTCACCGAACAGGACGCCATTCTCTTTTTCTCCTACTCCGGCGCCACCCGGGAGGCGGTGGAACTGCTGGAGCTGGCCCACCGGCGGAAGGTGCCGGTGGTGCTGGTGACCCATTTCCCCAAGTCGCCGGCCTGTGCCTATGCCGACGTGGTGCTGCAGTGCGGCGCCAACGAGGGCCCGCTGCAGCTGGGATCGGTGCCGGCCCGTATGGCCCAGCTGTTCCTGATTGATGCCCTGTTCACCGAGGTCTGCCGCCGCCAGGAAGATACGGTGGAGGACGTCCGCAGCAACCTGGCCGACCTGCTGGCGGCCAAGCACCTCTGAAAGGAAAGCAAAAGCCCTGCTTGAAAATCGTAAATCATAAAAAAATCCGTCTGAAAAAAATTTTCAAAAAGATACACAAAATGTATTGACTTTTATTTGTCTTCTTTGTAAAATGGACTCAAGAGAACCGGAGGCGCACACTGGCCGACCGGTAGGGCAACCGGCTTGATAACCGGCACGACAAAAGGAGAACACTATGAAGAAGAGAGCAATTTCACGTCGGGACTTTCTGAAGGTCACGGGTGCCGTTGGCGCAGCCGGCCTGCTTGCTGCCTGCGGCGGCTCGGATTCCAGCAGCACCGCTGCTTCCACCGCCAGCTCCACCGCTGCTTCCACCGCTTCCGGCGATGGCGTGTCGATTTCGCTGTGGACCTACCCCATCGGTTCCTGGGGCGGCACCGAGTCCAAGCTGGACGACATCATCGCAGCCTTCAACAAAGTCCATCCCGAGATCACCGTTACTTACGAGACTCTGGACTACCAGAACGGCGACAACCTGGTCACCTCGGCCATCACCGCCAAGGAGACCCCCGATATCATCATGGAAGGCCCCGAGCGTCTGGTTTCCAACTGGGGCGCCAACAACCTGATGGTGGATCTGAGCGACCTGTGGGCCGACACCGAGGACGACATCGCCGCAGTCAGCGATTCCGTGGTCAGCGCCTGCCAGCTGAACGGTGCTTACTATGAGTACCCCCTGTGCATGACCACCCACTGCATGGCCATCAACTACGAGGTCTTTGAGAAGGCCGGCGCTCTCCAGTATCTGGACGAGGAGACCCGCACCTGGACCACCGACGATTTTGTCAAGGCCATGGAGACCATCCGTGATTCCGGCCTGGCCGCTGTGCCCGGCATCATCTACTGCGGCGGCCAGGGCGGCGACCAGGGCACCCGCGCACTGGTGAACAACCTCTACTCCGGTACATATACCAACGCCGACCACACCGAGTACACCGCCAACAGCCCCGAGAACGTCAAGGCTCTCGAGCTGCTCAAGAGCATGGTGGACAACCGCAGCCTGAACGCCAACGCCGGCTTCCAGGCATCGGATGAGCTGCAGCAGTTCGCCAACGGCACCGCCGCCGTCACCTTCTGCTGGAACGCCTCCAACAAGGCACAGTATGCCTCTCAGGTCACCTTCACTCCGTACGCCATGGCATTCCCCTCCGATGACGGTGTGCCCGAGCTGTGCGGCGGCATCTGGGGCTTCGGCATCTTCAACAGCGGCGACGACGCCCGCATCGAGGCCGCCAAGACCTTCATCCAGTTCGTCTGTGACGACGCCAGCCAGGCTGCTGAGAGCGTCCGCCTGACCGGTTTCTTCCCGGTCCGCGAGTCTCTGGGCGATGTCTACGAGGGCACCGACCAGGCTGAGCAGATGGGCGAGTTCGCATCTCTGATGCCGTACCTGGGCGACTACTACAACGTGGCTCCCAACTGGACGGCTCAGCGCCAGAACTGGTTCAACATGCTGCAGGAGATCATGGTCAATGGCACTCCCGCACAGGAAGCCGCTGACGCCTTCGTCGCAGCAAGCAATCCGTAAAGGACATCTCCGGCCTTGTACAGGGCCCGCCCCCGGCGCGCCGCTGACAGCCGGATGATCCTGACAGGAACAAACGGCGCGCCTGCCGCCTGGTCACCACAGGGGCAGGCGCGTTTTATGTGAATCGCCGTCTCTTATGCAAACTGTGAAAGGAGGGAATCAACGTGGCTCAGACTTCCGTTAAGGAACAAAAAGCAAATGGTTCCAAGGGACGTCCCGCCAGCCGCGTGCTGGCCCGGCGGGAGACAATTTCCGCCTATCTGTTCATGCTTCCCAGTCTGATCTTCTTTGTGGGATTCGTGCTGGTGCCGATGGGGATGTGCCTGGTCTACAGCTTTTTGGACATGGGCATCGACACCTCGGCCGCAACCTTCGCCGGCTTGAGCAACTATATCGAAATGTTCCAGGATAAGACCTTCATCCGTTCGCTCTGGAACACCGTCCTGATCGTGGTGGTGTCGGTCCCCCTGGTCACCGCCTTCTCTCTGTGGGTTGGCTCTGCCATCTATCCCATGCGCTCCAAGATGCGCTCCTTCTTCCGCTGCGTGTTCTACCTGCCGGTGGTTACCGGCTCGGTGGCCGTCACCGTGGTGTGGAAGTGGATGTTCAACCCCTACAACGGCCTGCTGAACCAGATTTTCGGTACCGTCGGCTTTGACTGGCTGGGCGATACCCGCACCGCCATCTGGTGTATCATTATGATCCTCTTCACCACCTCCATCGGCCAGCCCATCGTCCTGTACGTGGCTGCCCTGGGCAACGTGGACCGCTCCCTGGAAGAGGCCGCCGCCATCGACGGCGCCACCCGGCTGCAGATTTTCTGGAAGATCAAATGGGCCCAGATCATGCCCACCACCCTGTACGTGCTGGTCATCACCACCATCAACAGCTTCCAGTGCTTCGCACTGATCCAGCTGCTGACCCGCGGCGGCCCTCTGGGCAGCACCAGCACCCTGATGTACTACATCTTCGATATGGCGTACAACTATCAGCGGTTCGGCTACGCCAACGCCATGGGCGTCGTGCTGGCCATCTTCATCGCCATCTTCTCCGCGATCCAGTTCAAGGTCGCGCAGACGGACAACGGTTAAAAGGGAGGTATTGGGATGTCCAAGAAGACAAAATCAAGCCTGGACGGCCAGTCCCGCGGTTATAAGATTTTTGTAATCATCGTGCTGGCGCTCCTGGCGGTATTCTTCATCTTCCCCCTGTACTGGATTTTGACCGGTTCGCTGAAGGATGCCATCACCATCAACGCCCAGAAACCCCAGTGGTTCCCCCTGAACCCCACCCTGGACAACTATGTGCGGCTGTTCAAGCAGCCCGCCATCCAGTGGCTGCTCAACACCATCATCATCGCGGTGGCCGCCATGGCGCTCACCTGCATCACGGCAGCGCTGGCCGGCTACGCTCTGGCCAAAAAGCGCTTTTTCGGCCAGACGGTGCTGTTCAGCCTGCTGGTCTGCGCCATGGCTCTGCCCAAACAGGTTATCGTCATCCCCCTGCTGCAGGAGATGAGTGCCCTGGGTCTGAACAACAACCTGCTGGCAGTTATCCTGCCCACCGTTGGCTGGCCCTTCGGCATCTTCCTGATGAAGCAGTTCTCGGAGACCATACCCACCGAAATGCTGGAGGCCGCCCGCATCGACGGCGCCAGCGAGGTGCGCACCTTTGTCTCCATCGTGTTCCCGATGGTCAAACCCGGCGTAGGCGCCCTGGCCATCTTCACCTTCGTCAACACCTGGAACGACTACTTCCTGCAGTTGATCATGCTGCAGCGCCGTGAGGTTCTGACCATTTCCACCGGTATCGCCCGCCTGCAGGGCGAAGTCTCCTCGGACTTCGGCCTCATCATGGCCGGCGCTGCCCTGGCCGCAGTGCCCATCGTGGCGGTCTTCCTCATGTTCCAGAAGTACTTCACCCAGGGCATTACCATGGGCGCTGTCAAGGGCTGAGCCCGGCGGCTTCCCACTACGAGATTGGAGTGTTTTCATCATGAAAGATTGTACCAAATACCAGGGCGTTATCCCGGCTTTTTATGCCTGCTACAATCAGGACGGCACCATCTCGGTCGAGGGTGTCAAGGCCCTGACCCGTCACCTGATCGACAAGGGCGTCAAGGGCCTGTATGTGGGCGGTTCTTCGGGGGAGTGCATCTATCAGCATCCCGATGAGCGCAAGGCCGTGCTGGAAGCCGTCATGAGCGAGGCCCGCGGCAAGATCACCGTCATCGCCCATGTGGCCTGCAACAACACCGCCGACTCGGTGGAGCTGGCTGCACACGCTGAAAAGTGCGGCGTGGACGCCATCGCCGCCATCCCGCCCATCTACTTCCACCTGCCCGAGTACGCCATCGCCGAGTACTGGAACGCCATGAGCGCCGCGGCCCCCAACACCGAGTTTGTGATTTACAACATTCCCCAGCTGGCCGGCACCGCTCTGACCATGAGCCTGCTGAAAACCATGCTGAAGAACCCCAACGTGGTGGCGGTCAAGAACTCCTCCATGCCCACCCAGGACATCCAGATGTTCAAGGACGCCGGCATTGCCGCGCGGGGCGAGGACGGATTCGTGGTGTTCAACGGTCCCGATGAGCAGTTTGTCTCCGGCCGCGCCATGGGCGCCGACGGCGGCATCGGCGGCACCTACGCCGTCATGCCCGAGCTGTTCCTCAAGATGAACGAGCTGATCGAAAAGGGCGATATCCCCACCGCCCGCAAAGTCCAGTATGAGGCCGACCGCATCATTTATAAGATGTGCGAGGCCCACGGCAACCTGTACGCCGTCCAGAAGGAGATTCTGCGCCGGATGTACGGCCTGGAGCTGGGTGGTGTCCGCGCACCCCTGCCCAACCTGATCCCCGAGGATGAGGCTGTGGTGGTGGAGGCCGAGCGGATGATCCGCGAAGCCATCGCCAAGGCTGCTGCCCTGTAAAAACTGCATACCTTCATTGCATAACCAGACGCCCGGTGGCTGCCGGCCCCAAAGGGCACGGAGCGCCGGGCGTTCTGCCTGAAACGAAAGGGAGGACCCGCCATGATTACCGACAGCCTCAGCTGCCTGAGCCATTACCGCGGCCTGCACCCCGCGCTGGATATCGCCATCCGCTGGCTGGAGGAGCATGACCTCGCCAGCCTGCCCAACGGCCGCACCGAGGTGGAGGGCCAGACCGTGTTCATCAACGTGATGGACGCCGACCTCCGCCCGGCGGAGGGGGCGGACTTTGAGGTCCACCATCTCTATGCCGATTTGCAGATTGACCTGACCGGCAGTGAGTACTGGGCCTGGACCACCCGGGCCGAGCCCACCGGGGCCTTTGATGAAAAGGCGGACTGCGGTTTTGCCGCCGGCCCCGAACAGTCCAGCGGCCTGCTGGGGGAGGGACGGTTCGCCCTGTTCCTGCCGGGAGAATACCACAAGCCCAGCTGCATCAGCCCGGTGTCCCGCTCGGTGCGCAAGGCGGTTGTCAAGATCCGGATGGGCGGCTGAGCCGCCCCACAGAAGGAGGAAATCCAGATGGAAAAAGAAGCAATTTTGAAGCAGATTCAGCACGGCCTGATCGTTTCCTGCCAGGCGCTGGAGCATGAGCCCCTGTACACCAAGGAGGGCGGCGTCATGCCCCTGATGGCCAAGGCTGCCGCCATGAGCGGCGCCGTGGGCATCCGGGCCAATACGGTGCGGGATATCACCCAGATCAAAGAGGTGGTGGACCTGCCGGTCATCGGCATCATCAAGAAGGATTACCCCGGCACCCCCATGTACATCACCGTCACCATGAAAGAGGTGGACGAGCTGGTGGCCTGCGGTGTGGATATTCTGGCGGTGCAGGGCACCAGCGCCCTGCGTCCGGACGGCAAGACCTCGGCGGAGTTCATCCGTGAGATCAAGGCAAAGTACCCCCAGCAGCTGGTGATGGCGGACATCGCCACCGACGAGGAGGCCATGGCCTGCGCTGAGGCTGGGGCCGACTTTGTGGGCACCACCATGCGGGGCTACACCCCCGAGACCCAGGGCATCAATGAGACCGACTTCGATTTCATCGCCCGTCTGGCCAAAAACTGCCCCGCCAAGGTCATCGCTGAGGGACATATCCACTACCCCGAGCAGGCCCGCAAGGCGCTGGAAGCCGGCGCTTTCGCTCTGGTGGTGGGCGGCGCCATCACCCGTCCCGCTGAGATCACCGCCCGCTTTACTGCGGCCATCGAGGATTTGAAGTGACCATGAAAACCTATCTTGGAATCGATATTGGAGGCACAGCGGTCAAGCTGGGCCTGGTGACCGAGGACGGCCAGGTGCTGAAACGGGCCGAAACCAGCGTCAGCTTTGATAACTACCAGACCCCCATTCTGGACACGGTGCGGAAAGCTGCCGCCCAGATGCTGGCAGAATGCCGCGCCGAAGGGTATGAGCCGGCGGGCGTGGGCGTTTCGGCCACCGGTCAGATTGACAACAGCCAGGGTGTGGTGGCAGGCACCTGCGGGAGCCTGCCCGGCTGGCCCGGCGCCCCCATCCGGGCGGCGCTGGAGGCCGATCTGGGCCTGCCGGTGACGGTGGCCAACGACGCCAACTGCATGATCCTGGGCGAGGCCTGGGTGGGTGCGGCTAAGGGCTGCACCGACGTGCTGGGCGTCACCATCGGCACCGGTCTGGGCGGCGGCGTCATCACCGGCGGCCGCCTGCTGGAAGGCGCCCGGGGCCTGGGCGGCGAACTGGGCCATATGCGGATTCATGCGGCCCACGGCGAACCCTGCACCTGCGGCGCAGTGGGCTGCTGGGAGCGCCACGCTTCCACCTCGGCCCTGGTGCGCCGGGCGGTGAAGATGGACCCGGCCCTGGACAGCGGCCGCGCCATCTTTGCGGCGGCACAGCAGGGAAATGCTGCGGTGCAGCAGCTGCTGGACGACTGGATCGGTGAGATTGCCGAGGGCCTGGCCGGCCTGGTGCATCTGTTCAACCCCCAGCTGATTTTGATTGGCGGCGGCGTCAGCAGCCAGCAGGAACTCCTGATCGAGCCTCTGGCCCGGCAGGTGAAGGCGCGGGTGATGCCCGCCTTTGCCCAGGGCCTGGAGATCCGTCCGGCGGCTCTGGCCAACGACGCAGGCCTGGTGGGTGCCGTCCGCTATTTCCTGGACAGCAAACACTGAATCTCTATCCTTTATAAAACAGGGCGTGCCCCAACCGGTTTTCCGGCGGACGCGCCCTGTTTTGTGCCGCAGTGCAAACAGCAAACGCCCGGCGAAGCCGCCCGGGGCGCGCAGTTGCAGGGGAGTGAAACTTTGTTTCAAAAAGAACGCCGTTCCTTCTGCCTGCCGGGGGAGGGCGTGAAACAGACTGAAAGTCTGAATATTGCTCAAATCACGCGCTGTTTGGTATAATATCCCCAGAACAAGGGAGCGATCCGGAGCGCATCCCTTCCGCCAACCGAGATGTGAAGGGAGTTTCATATGAGTAAAAATTACAAGCAGATCGCCCAGGACGTCGTGGCCGGCGTCGGCGGCGCAGAAAACATCAAGAATCTCTATCACTGCCAGACCCGCCTTCGCTTTACCCTTGCGGACGAATCCAAAGCGGACAAGGACGGCCTGGAAAAACTGGACGCCGTCAAAAAGGTGATTCTGAACGGCGGTGTCTATCAGGTGGTCATCGGTACCGACGTGGCCGAAGTGTTCGACGCCATCCAGCCGCTGCTGCCTGATCACCCCGCCGCCCAGACGGACGGGGCCCCCGCCCAGAAAAAGAGCGCCTTTGAGCGGGTGATCGACTTTGTGGCGGGCGTGTTCCAGCCCATCATCCCGGCCCTGTCCGGCGCCGGCATGCTGAAAGCCCTGCTGGCTCTCCTGGTGGTCTTTAAGCTGGTGGATTCCACCAGCCAGACCTACGCCATCTTCAATTTCTTTGCCGACGCGGTCTTTTACTTCCTGCCCATTCTGCTGGCCTTTACCGAGGCCCAGAAGCTCAAGTGCAACCCGATTCTGGCCGCCGCTGTGGCCGGCATCATGATGCACCCCAACTGGGGCGCCATGGTGGCGGCAGGGGAGCCGGTGCGATTCTTTGACCTGATTCCTTTCCACCTGGTGAGCTACACCGGCACCGTCATCCCCATCATTCTGGTGGTGTTTGTGCAGGCCTATGTGGAAAAGGCCCTCAACCGGATCATTCCCAAATCGGTCAACCTGGTCTTTGTCCCCATGCTCACCTTCCTGGTGATGGGCACCCTGGCCCTGGCGGTTCTGGGCCCCATCGGCAGCGTGGTGGGCGAGTACCTGGCCCTGGTCTTTAACTTCCTGGCCGAAAACGCCAGCTGGGCCCCTGCCGTCCTGATCGGCGGTCTGCTGCCCCTGATGGTCATGTTTGGTCTCCACAACGGCGTTGCCCCCCTGGGCGTCATGCAGATGGCGGAGCTGGGCTACGACAGCATCTTTGGACCCGGCTGCGTCTGCTCCAACATTGCCCAGGGCGTGGCGGCCCTGGTGGTCAGCCTCCGCACCAAAAACACCAAGGAGCGCCAGGTGGCCACGTCCGGCGGCATCACCGCCCTGATGGGCATCACCGAGCCGGTGCTTTACGGCGTCAATCTGCCCAAGAAGTACCCCCTGATCTCCGCCATGATCGGCGGCGCCTGCGGCGGCCTCTACGCCGGTCTGACCCACACCCACCGCTTCGCCACCGGTTCCTCCGGCCTGCCCGCCATTCTGCTGTACATCGGCGACGATACCATGATGTATTTCTACAACATCATCATTGCGCTGGTGATCACTGCGGTGGTCACGGCGATTGTCACCTATATCCTGTCCCTGAAATTTGAAAAGACGGAGGAAAACTGAGATGGCAAACCGATTCCCGGATGGATTCCTCTGGGGCGGCGCCACCGCCGCCAACCAGTGCGAGGGCGGCTACGATGCCGATGGCCGGGGTCCCAGCATCATTGACCTGGTGCCCTGGGGACCGGACCGCGCCGCCGTCTCCAAAGGCCTGCTGGACCCCCGCACCCTGCCGGCCGGACAGTATTACCCCAGCCATGAGGCCATCGACTTTTATCACCACTGGAAAGAGGACATCGCCCTTTTTGCGGAGATGGGCTTCAAGTGCTACCGTTTTTCCATCAGCTGGACCCGCCTTTTCCCCACCGGGGAGGAGGCCGAGCCCAACCCTGCCGGCCTGGCCTTCTACGACAAGGTGGTGGATGAACTGCGGAAATACGGCATCGAACCCCTCATCACCATCTGTCACTTTGAGCTGCCGGTGTATCTGCTGAACCAGTACGGCGGCTGGCGCAGCCGCAAGACCATCGACGCCTTTGTCCGGTACGCCGAAGTGCTGTTCCGCCACTTCAAGGGCCGGGTGAAATACTGGATCACCTTCAACGAAATCAATATGCTGATGCACCTGCCCTTTGGAGGCGCAGGCGTCTGCTTTGGGCCGGGGGAGGACCCCGACCGGGTCAAATACCAGGTGGCCCACCATGAACTGGTGGCCAGCGCCCGGGCGGTGAAGCTGGGCCACGCCATCGACCCTGAGGCCAGGATCGGCTGCATGCTGGCCGGCGGCACGTACTATCCCTGGAGCTGCGACCCCGAGGACGTTCTGGCCGCCATCCAGCAGGACCACGTCAACTACTTTTTCAGCGATGTGCAGGTCCGGGGCCGGTATGCCCCCTATGCCCTCAAGAAAATGGAGCGCCTAGGCGTGACGCCCCGGATGGAGCCGGGGGATCTGGAAACCCTGGCGGCGGGAACGGTGGATTTTGTCTCCTTCAGCTATTATTCCAGCCGGTGCACCGCGGCCGACCTGTCCAGGACAGGCGCCGCCGTCACCACCAACGCCGCCACCACCCTCCGCAATCCCCATCTGCAGTCCAGCGAATGGGGCTGGCAGATCGACCCCACCGGTCTGCGGATTGTCCTGAACAACCTCTACGACCGCTACCAGAAACCGCTGTTCATCGTGGAAAACGGTCTGGGCGCCCGGGATGCCCTGGAGCCGGACGGAACCGTTCAGGACGACTACCGGATCGACTACCTGCGCCGCCATATCCAGGCCATGGAGAAGGCGGTGAATGAGGACGGCGTCGAGCTGCTGGGTTATACCAGCTGGGGCTGCATTGACCTGGTGTCTGCTTCCACCGGCGAGATGAGCAAGCGATACGGCTTTATCTATGTGGACATGGACGACGCAGGCCGCGGCACCAAGCGCCGCATCCCCAAAAAGAGTTTCTATTGGTACAAGCAGGTGATTGCCACCAACGGAGCTGACCTGGGAGAAGCCTGAGAAAAACCAATCGACAAGACCGCCCGGACCTGATACAATAGGCGTATCGGAACGGGCGGTCTTTCTGCCAGGAGGTGTTGTGTGTGAATCTGATCCAGCGGGTGGAGGAGGCAGCCGTCCTCTATGGCGGCGGCACCCGGAAGAACATCGGCGAGTTTATTTTAAAGGAGAAATCCCATCTCTACCGCTACTCCATCCAGGAGATCGCGGACGCCACCTATACCTCCAAGGCGGCCCTGGTCCGCTTTGCCAAAGAGTTGGGGTTTTCGGGCTGGCGGGCCTTTCTCAAGGCCTTTGTGGAGGAACAGAAATACCAGGAATCCCACTACACCGACATCGACCCCAACTTTCCCTTTACCGCCCAGTCGAGCCGCCAGGATATCATCAACCAGATCTGCTCTTTGCAGGTGGAAAGCGTCCTGGATACAGCCGACCTGCTGGATCATGCCCCGCTGGACGAAGCGGTGGACCTGTTGAAGCGTTCCCGGCGGATCGGCCTGTTCGGCATCAGTCCCAACAGCCTGCTGGGGGAGCTGTTTGCCCGCAAAATGCTGAGCATCGGCCGGGTGGTGGATATCCCGGTCCAGGGGACCTTCGGCTTGCTGGCCAGTGCCTTGCAAAAGACCGACTGCGCCATCGTGATCTCCTACTCGGGCAACAGCGGCGTCAAGGAGACGGGGGCCATCCTGCCCATCCTGCAGGGGGCAGGGGTGCCGATCATTGCCATCACCAGCGCGGGGGAAAATTTGCTGCGCAGCGCGGCCCGGTATACCTTCAGCATCTCTTCCCGGGAGCGGCTGTACAGCAAGATTTCTACCTTCGCCACCGAGAACTCGATTCTCTATATTTTGAACGTCCTGTTTTCCTGCTATTTTGCCCGGGATTACGAGGCCAATCTGGACCGGAAACTGCATACCAGCCAGCTGCTGGAGCAGGAGCGGCGGACCACCATTCCGGCCCTGTTGGAACAGAAAAAAGACCTGGAACACGGATGACGGCCTGACGCCGTCCCGTCCTAAACAAAGCGCGGAAGAACCGGCTGCCCCTTGGGTGCAGCGCGATTCCTCCGCGTTTTTATTCAGAAGGGGACAGCCCGCCTGGCCCGGGAAAGTCTCATTCCTGCGCGTATTCCAGCATCAGAGCCAGGACGATTTTGAGACCGGTGGGCAGACTGTCCAGGTTTACCCATTCCTGGCGGGTGTGGGGCAGCCCGCCGTCCACGGTGCCGATGGTGTTGGCCGGGATGCCCAGAGAAAGGGGAACGTTGCTGTCGGTGGAGTTGGGGGTGTGGACCGGCTCCCGCCCGGTGAAGGTGCGGATGATCTCGTCGCTCTGCCGGGTGAACCGGGCCAGAGCCTCATGGTCCAGGGGCCCGTTGCCGGGACGCACCCCCAGCAATTCCACCTCGAAGTCACCGCCGCGGCCCTCCCAGTGGGCAACCGCCTGACGGAACTTCTGCTCCATCTGGTCCAGACAGCTCTGGTCGGTGGAGCGGAACTCGTACAGCATGGAGGCCTCCTGTGCAATGGAGTTCACGGTGGTGCCGCCCTCGATGCGGCCCACGTTGAAGGTGGTTTTGGCCTGGGCAGGGGGCTGGATCTGATACAGTTCTCCCACCAGACCGCACAGCAGCTGGATGGCGCTGGGCCGCCCGAAATCGACGTAGGAGTGCCCGCCCTGGGTTTTGCAGGTGATGCGGTAGCGATAGGAGCCCACGGCTGTGTCACAGCACAGAGGCATGTAGAGGTCAAAGGAATAGAACGCCCCAATCCGGTTGCCGTAGGCGGCGAACAGGGCTTTGGTGCCGTCCAGATTGCCCAGCCCTTCCTCGCAGGCGTTGGCCACAATCAGGACGCCCTGGCGCAGCTGCACCTGATGTTGGATCAGATACCGGACGGCCAGCAGGAGATTGACCAGGTTGGCGGTGTCGTCCCCGATGCCGGGGGCAAAGAGTTTGCCGCTCTCCTCCTGCATGGGCAGGGGGTCCAGGTCAGGGAAAACAATGTCGGTGTGGGCGGCAAAGACCACAAAGGAGGCGCAGTCTCTGGGGCCCAGACGGCAGATGACGTTTTTGGCCGAATCAATGGTGACATCCTGTGCGCCCTGGGCCTGCAGCCAGTCCCGGCAGAAGACGGCGCGACGGTCCTCCCTGCGGGAGGGGGAGGGAATCCGGCCCAGAGTGCACAGCAGGTCGGCCTGTTCCTGACGGCAGGCCTGGGCATAGGCTTCGATTTGGGTTTGACGGGCAGGGGTCATAGTGGGTTCCTCCATCTTGGGTCGGTGTGTTCAGGTTCATTATACCGGTCGGGGCGCCGTCCTGCAAGAATAGAAAAAGCCGGTTTCCATGCCCGGGGACGGAACGCAGGATGGACGATGCAGAAAAGCGATGGTATAATAACCGCAGAAGCGGTTATTTGACCCAGAGGTGCACGCTGCGCGTGGATTGGTTTTTGTCCGCTTTGGCGGACATGGTATAATAACTGCAAAAGCAGATATTGGTTCCAATTGGCGCGAAGCGCCCGCTCTTTGATGAAGGCAGGCCGTGGGGCGCCCGCCCGGCGGACGCGGGGTAACGGGCGCGGATTTTGGGCAAAAGGTGCGGACAAAAGGAGGAACACAAGATGAAAAAAGCCGCGGCTGTTTTGGGGTCGGCTGTGCTGTATGCCGGCGCACTGCTGGCGAGTTTTCTGATCGCAGCGGGGAACGATATGAGGTGGTTTCTCTATGGGTTTCCTGCGGCGGCAGCGGTCTATTTTGTTCTGGCGGGGAATCTGTTTTCCCGGCGGCTGCAGCTGAACTGCTGGCACTTGTGGCTGGGAATGAACCTGCTGGGCGGACTGGCGGGCTGGGGACTGCTGATGGCCTGTTTCCCGGTTTTGCTCTCCAATGGTTTTATCCTGGTTTTTCTGGTTCCGCTGACTATGGTTCTGGCGGTGGTGTGGGCCGTTGTAGGAGTGGGATTCCTCTGCGTGAAGCTGTTCCGGCGCCGCAGTGCCGCCCTCAAAGAGAAAGGAAAAGTGCCCGCAGCTCGCCCGGAGCGGGCAGCTGCCTGGATGGAGAAGGCGAAAAACCTCGGGAGAGTGGTCAGCATTCCGCTGCTGATTCTGGCGGCGGCCAGTCTCTATGTCGGGGTCCGGGATTATGGTTCCATCCGCCCGGCGGACAGCTATGTGGACGAAGGGGTGCATACCTTTGTGCCCTACGATATCCTCCCCATTTCGGTGAAAAACAACGCCACCGGGCGGTATGGGCGGACCCATCCCACCAAAATTGTTTACATGGTTTACTATAAGACCACCGACGGCTCCGGCTACCGGTGGCAGGTGGAAGGCAGCACGGCTCGGACGCTGGCAGAGCAGAAATATGAGGAGGGACCGGTGGAGCGGCGGGTCCTGTCCATCCCCGAGGAGGATGCCTACATCACGGTGGAAGCCGATCAGACCGCGGAGAGCTACACCGCAGGCCTGCAGCGGAAATATACCCTCATCATGGGGCTGTCGGTGGCGTATCTGGCGGTGTATGCGGGGGCCTGGATTGTCATTTGGCGGAAAAGGGAGATGGAGCAGGCCGAATAAACCGCTTTCTGCCCCGGCATCAAGTCAAAATCAAAAGAAAAACGGTCGGGACAGATTTCTGGTCCCGGCCGTTTGATGTTGTAGAGCAGAAGGGAGAAAACACACTGTGTTCTCCGGCTTGTCCGCCGAAAAACTCAGAGTGCAGTGCGGGCGGTCCGGACCAGATACTGCATGGCCTCCACCGGGCAGCGGCCTGCTGCGGTTTCGCCGGTGAGCATCAGGCTGGACGCCCCGTCCAGAACGGCGTTGTAGATGTCGCAGACCTCGGCGCGGGTGGGCACCGCCCGGGCGCACATGCTGTCCAGCAGCTGGGTCACCACCATGAAGGGGACTCCGGCCTGGCGGCAGGCAGCGGCCAGCCGCTTTTGACAGGCGGGCAGCTCCCAGAGGGGCATGGCGTTGCCCAGGTCCCCGCGGGCAATCACGATGTGGTCGGCCAGGGGCAGCAGTTCGGGCAGCGCCTGGACGCCGGCCATGTTTTCAATTTTGGCAAAGATGCGGATTTTTTCGCCGCCGTCCTGGTTCAAAGCCTGGCGCAGGATGCGCAGATCCTCGGTGCCGCGGACAAAGGGCAGCATCACCCCCGTCACCCCACAGGAGACAGCCATGTCCAGATTCTGGAGGTCCTCGGCGGTGAGAGTGGGGGAGTGGATTTCCAAACCCGGCGCGGCAATGCTCTTGCGGCTTTCCAGCAGCCCGCCCCGCAGGACGGTACAGTGCAAAGTGCCGCCGGATACGGCGTCCACCCGGGCCAGCAGCCGGCCATCGTCCAGCAGAAGTTCCTGGCCCGGCGCGGCCGCCTCCACCAGAGCGGTGGGGCAGGGAATCCCCTGCGCCCCCAGCAGAAGGGGACCGTCCGCCTTCAAAAAGACCGGCTCGGTCAGGCGGCCGATTCGCAGCTCAGGGCCCTGCAGGTCGATCAGCAGCTCGGGGATGCCTGCCCGGTGAATCAGTTCCAGCCAGTCGGCATGCTCGGCCAGAGAGCCGTGGGAGAGATTCATCCGAATGCCGGTCATGCCGGCTTCGACCATATTCTGCAGAGTATCGGAATCGGCGCAGGCCGGGCCGATGGTGCCGTAATATTCCAAAGAAAATCCCTCTTTTCGGTTGGTTGATGATGGATGCGTTGGGTCTGTACCGCCCGCAGACGGCCCGGGCCGGAATGAATCCGGACAAAGCTGTTTTGGGCGGGGTTTCGCTTAAATTTCATTATAGCCCAGAAGGGGGCAGACTGCAAGGGCGGGGGAAGGGGACGGCTTTGTGTGCACCGTTCAGAAAAGTGAGTCTCCGGTATCGTGAAAAAACCATCCGCCGGTCGGTGTGAGCCGGGCCCGGCATCACCGCCCGTGAGGTGCCGATGGGGATAGCTCTGGATGAGCGATTTGACTCCCGGAGCGGCGATACAGAACGTCACTGCGTTGTTTTGTCCGGGCGGGGCAGAGGGGCCGTTGATGGTGGTTCGGGTCAAAAAGCATGGCGCTGTGGGAATTTTGGCGGATATTGGCATGATGCCCCAACGCGAAAGGGCCGGCCGACGGATCCGCCCCAAAACGCCAGGGGCAAAGAACGTCGCATTTTGGGGGTTGTCCGCCCGGGCCGGGATGATTATAATGGGTCTGCTGAAATACAAACCTGTGGTCAAAAGGAGGACGGCATGAAGGATCGGGTCAAAGTGCTCACCAAGCTGTTTGTTTCCACCCTCTACCTGAGCGCATTTACCTTTGGGGGCGGGTATGTCATCGTCACCCTGATGAAGAAAAAGTTTGTGGACGAATACCACTGGATCGAGGAGGACGAAATGCTGGATCTGGTGGCCATCGCCCAGTCGGCCCCGGGTCCCATTGCGGTGAATGGCGCCATTGTGGTGGGCTACAAGCTGGACGGTATGCTGGGGGCTCTGGTGGCCATTGTGGCCACCATCATCCCGCCCTTTGTCATCATCTCGGCGGTGTCGGTCTTTTATGATCTGTTCCGCACCAATTTCATCATCGGACAGATGCTGGAAGGAATGCAGGCCGGCGTGGGTGCGGTGATTGCCTCGGTGGTATGGGAGATGGGGGCCGACGTGGTCAAGAGCAAAAATACATCCTCCATCCTGATTATGATGGCCGCTTTTGCCGCCACCTGTTTCTTTGAAGTGAATGTGGTGATTGTGGTTCTGGTCTGCGCCCTGCTGGGCGTGGTGCGGACGTTGCTCGGCCGGAAGGAGGGGTCCAAATGATTCTGCTGCAGCTGTTTTGGAGCTTTCTGCAAATCGGTGCCTTCAGCTTTGGCGGAGGATACGCCGCCGTCCCGCTGATTCAAAGCCAGATTGTGGACCAGCACGCCTGGCTGGCCATGTCGGAGTTCACCGACCTCATCACCATTTCCCAGATGACCCCCGGCCCCATCGCCATCAATGCGGCCACCTTTGTGGGCATCAAAATCGCCGGGATTCCCGGCGCGCTGGCGGCCACCTTTGGCTGCATTCTGCCTTCCTGCATCATCGTCACCCTGATTGCCCGGTTATACCTCAAATACCGCAGCCTGGATCTGCTGCAGGGGGTGCTGGCCTCCCTGCGCCCGGCGGTGGTGGCCATGATTGCCGCCGCGGGAATTTCGATTCTGATTTCTGCCTTTTGGGGCTCGGGAGCGGTGATCCGTCTGGCGAGCACCAACTGGGTTTTGGTGGTTATCTTTGGGATCAGCGTTTTCCTTCTCCAAAAGGGCAAGATGAACGCCATTGCAGTTATGGTGCTGGCGGGCGTTTTGAAGCTGGCGGCGGCACTGGCGGGTTTTTAAGCCGGCCTGGCTGCGGTCCGGGTGCACCAGTCCCTGAAGGAGTCCCGGCAGGACTTCACCATCCATGACCTGAGCGAGCTGAATCTCTATAAAAAGATCGCCCCTGCGCTGAACAACAAGGCGCAGGGGCGTTTGTTTTGCTGTACAAAAGGTCAGGGCTCCTCCACCGGGACGCGGAGGATACAATAGGACTGGCGGATGTGGTTCTGCAAAGTGTAGCTGACTATTTCTTTGAGGATGGTGCGGCCGGGAATCAGGTTCAGACGGCGGATGTGCTCCAGAGCCCGGGCGTACTGTTGATTGTGCTCCTCCTGGGCCGTTTCGCGGTGGACCGGATAGGAAAGATACTGCTCAAAAACCCGGCCGGCGGGCAGCAGGACGGCGGGAGGCTCAGGCATAAGCCCTGCGGCCTCGACTTTGTCCGCCGGGACCGAGAATCCCCACTCGGGCTGCCAGTGATTTTGCTGGTCCAGCGTGACCCGCTGGGCCGAATGCACCACCGGCATGGCCTCCACCCATCGGTCCAGCTGGGTGTATGTGCCGGCGTCGCTGACAAATTGCTGTTCCAGGGTGTGGGGCAGAAACCATACAGGCGGCACGGTGCGGATCTGCCATTCCCCGGCCTGGCACAACCTGAGGTCTGCCCTCATGTTTTGTAGGGCTTCCAGGATCAGCTGCTTTTGCTTCAGCTCGTCGGTCAGGGCCTGCTGGTGGATCTGGAGCATCTGCTCCAGGTCGGCGGCGGTGCTGTCGGTGACGATCTTGTGGCTTTCCTTCACAGAGAAACCCATGTTTTTCATCCGCTTGCACTCCAGAATGACGCTGGCGTCCCACAAATTGTAAAAGCGGTAGTGGTTTTCCTGGGTGTCGGGCTTCAAGATGCCGGTTTCTTCATAGTATTTCAGGAAGTGGGGCGACACACCCATCCGTTTGGCGAATTCGCCGATCCGGTATTTGGGAGAATGTGACTCAGAATGCATGTTTTCCTCCTGACTGCGCGCAAAAGGTGACAAGGCTCTTGACCTGCGGGTTGCTGTCAAGTGTACAATAATGGGCGAATGGATGGTTAAGGAAGTAACAAACCGTCCGGGCCTGGATCACAGGCCGAACAGGAAACACGAAAAAACGAAGGAGCAACAACTATGGAAAAGATTTCCCGCAAGGGCTTTCTGCGGGCGACGGCTGCCGCCGCCATGAGCGCAGCCACCGTCGGCGCTCTGGCCGCCTGCACCAATGACAAGGGCGCGGCCTCCTCTGCCGCCGGCAATGCCGGCATCTACACCCCCGGCACCTACTCGGCCACCGAGACCGGCACCAGCGCCGTGACGGTGACCATGACCTTCAGCGACAGCGCCATCACCGAGGTAAAGGTGGATACCTCCAAGGAGACCATCCAGCTGGCGGTGGATTCGGCCGAGCAGTTCCAGGAGGCCCTGATGGCCGCCCAGAGCTCCGAGATCGACACCGTCTCGGGCGCCACCATAACCTCCAACGCCGTCAAGAAGGCGGCCGCCAGCTGCATCGAGCAGGCCATGGGCCTGGCCACCGAGGAAGAGGAAACGCCGGTGGTGGACGATGGCACTCCCGCCTGGCTGGGCCATGAGCCGGAGATCGCCGACAGCGACATCGTCGAGACCCTGGACACCGAGGTCCTGGTGGTGGGCGGCGGCACCGGCGGCCTGTTCGCGGCCTGCAGCGCAGGGGAGAACGGCGCCAAGACCCTGGTCATCGACAAGCTGACCTCGGGCGGCGTCCGGGACGACCTGGGCGCCATCGACAGCCGCTACCAGAAGGAATGGGGCACCAAGATCGACAAGTTTGATTACATCACCGAGATGACCAAGATTGCAGCGGGCCGCCTGGACCAGCGCCTGGTCAAGCTGTGGGCCGAGGAGTCGGGCGAGGCCATCGACTGGTACGGCGACCGTCTGGCCGAGCGCGGCGTCGAGCTGTGGCATGAGGCCGGCGGCGACGACGAGGGTTCCCGGTACGTCCACTTTGCCACCGGCCACTCGCCCCGCTGGGCCGGCAGCGACGACGGCGAGGGGAACGAGCTGGACGGCGCCAAAGTCCTGACCGACTACGCCAAGACCCTGGGCGTGGAATTCCGCTACAACACCCCCATGGTCAAGCTGACCAAGGAGGATGGCCGGGTCACCGGCGTCATCGCCCAGAATGAGGACGGGGACTACGTCCGCATCAACGCTTCCAAGGGCGTCATCGTCTGCACCGGCGGCTACTCCATGAACTATGAGATGATGGATGCCCTGCAGCCCCAGAACCTGGCCATTGTGGGCCGCAACGGTTCCATTCCCGGCTGCACCGGCGACGGCATCAAAGCCTGCATCTGGGCCGGCGGCAAGTTCGACGAGACCCACAGCATGATGATGTTTGACCGTGCAGCCCTCAAGCCGGACGCTGTGCCCGGCCGCGCCCAGACCGAGGGCGGCGAGAGCGGCTTCTTCTGGATGGGCAGCCAGCCCTTCCTGAAGGTCAACTCCAAGGGTGAGCGGTTCTTCAACGAGTCGGGCACCTATGAGGGCATCCTCCACGCCGACGAGTTCAACGAGGATCACTGCCATTATACCATTTTTGACTCCGACTGGACAACCTATATCCAGTCCTTCAAGACCCACGGCTGCAGCCGTATGTTTGCCTTCCCCAACGGCGCAGACCCCAATATGACCTATCAGGTGGTGGAAGGGATGCTGCCCGGCCTGATCGAGGACGGCTTCCTGTTCAAGTGTGACACCATCGCCGAGCTGGCCGAGAAGCTGGGCCTGCCCGCCGACACCCTGGAAGCCACAGTGGAGCGCTACAATGAGCTGTACGACAAGGGCGTGGACGAGGACTTCGGCAAGGAGCCCTTCCGCCTGAGCGCCGTCCGCAAGGCTCCTTTCTACGGCGCAAAGAACACCGGCTACATCCTCTGCACCATGGACGGCATCCAGATCGACCAGAACATGAACGCTGTGGATACCAACAACCAGCCCATTCCCGGCCTGTACGTGGTGGGCAATGACTCGGGCGCATACTTCTCGGGCACCTATCCCAACCTGTCCACCGGCGCCGCCTGCGGCCGCACCGTGACCTTTGGCCGCCGGGCAGGCCGGATCGCCGCCACCAGCGGCATCTGATCTGCCCCGCCGGTCCCGGACTGAACCTTTGCAGAGAAACCTTCTTTCATAAAACCGCACAGCACGGAAATGAGCCTTTTGCACGGGCTGGTTTCCGTGCTGTTTTTATGGGGTAAAGTCTGCTATAATAGGGTCGATACAGGATAAGGGAGGCTGGAAGATGGCAGATCATATTGAGATACGGGGCGCGCGGGTCCACAACCTGAAAAACATCGACCTGGACATTCCTCTGGGCAAGCTGGTGGGGATTGCGGGGGTGTCCGGCTCGGGCAAATCCTCACTGGCGCTGGGGATTTTGTATGCGGAGGGGTCCCGCCGCTATCTGGAAGCCCTGTCGGCCTACACCCGGCGGAGACTGGTCCAGGCGGCGGAGGCAAACATTGATTCCATTGAATCCATCCCGGCGGCGCTGGCCCTCCATCAGCGGCCCGCGGTGCCGGGCATCCGGAGTACCTTCGGCACATCCACCGAGCTGCTTAACCCGCTGCGGCTGATGTTCTCCCGCCTGGGGAGCCATTGCTGCCCAAACGGCCATCGGGTGCCGCCCTCTCTGAATGTGGCGGCGGGCCGGCCGCTGGTCTGCCCGGTGTGCGGGGTGTCCTTTGACGGTCCCAGCGCCGAGAGTTTTTCCTTCAACAGCGAGGGCGCCTGCAAGCGGTGCGGGGGAACCGGCGTGGTGCGGACGGTGGATGAGTCCACCCTGGTGCCGGACGAATCCCTCACCATCGATGAGGGGGCTGTGGCTCCCTGGAATTCCCTCATGTGGTCCCTGATGACCGACGTCTGCCGGGAGATGGGGGTCCGCACCGATGTGCCTTTCTCCCAACTGACTGCGAAGGAACGGGAGATTGTGTTTCACGGCCCGGCGGAGAAAAAACACATCTTCTACCGGCCCAAGAACGGCGCATCGGCGGGGGAGTTGGACTTCACCTATTTCAACGCGGTCTATACGGTGGAAAACGCCCTGGCCAAGGTGAAGGATGACAAGGGCATGAAGCGGGTGGAACGGTTTCTGAAACAATCCGACTGCCCCGACTGCGGCGGGACCCGGCTGAGCGAACAGGCCCGGTCCAGCCTGCTCTGCGGCAAAAATCTGGCCGAGGTCACCGCCATGACCCTGGACGAGCTGATCCCCTGGGTGGAGGCAGTGCCGGCGGCCATGCCCCAGCCCATGCAGGAGATGGCGGGGAGCATCTGCCGCCAGTTCCTCCACACCGCCCAGCGGCTGATGGAGCTGGGGCTGGGGCATCTGTCCCTGGACCGGGCGGGCGCCACCCTGTCCACCGGCGAGCGGCAGCGGGTCCAGCTGGCCCGTGCGGTGCGCAACCGCACCACCGGGGTACTGTATGTGCTGGATGAGCCCTCCATCGGCCTGCACCCCTCCAATGTGGACGGGCTGCTGGGGGTGGTGAAGGACCTGATCGACCACGGAAACTCGGTGGTTCTGGTGGACCACGACGTCCGGGTCCTGAAAGCCGCCGACTGGGTCATCGAGATGGGCCCCGGCGCGGGGGAATACGGCGGCCGGGTGCTGGCCCAGGGGACTGTGGAGCAGGTGGGAAGTACGCCGGGGTCCCTGATTGCCGGTTTTCTGAACGGGCAGGAGAAATCCACGGCCCGGGTGCGGGCATCTGTGGAAGAAATGTTCGATCAGGGGCATATCCGGCTGTCCACCCGGCCCCTTCATACCGTCCAGGCGCTGGACCTGGATCTGCCCAAAGGGCGGCTGATTGCGGTGACGGGGGTGTCCGGCTCAGGCAAGACCACCCTGATTCTGGAGAGCCTGATCCCCGCCCTGAAAGCGAAGACCGCCGGCCAGCCTCTGCCCGGTCATGTGGAAGCCGCAGAGGCCCCCGGCGTCCAGCGGATCGACCTCATCGACGCCACCCCCATCGGGGTGAATGTACGGTCCACCGTGGCCACCTACAGCGGAGTGCTGGATGATCTGCGCCGTCTGTTTGCCGCCGCGCCCGAGGCAAAGGCCCGGGGGTACAAGGCAGGGGATTTCTCCTACAACACCGGTTCCCTCCGGTGCCCCGGCTGCGACGGCACCGGCCAGATCACCATGGACGTCCAGTTTTTGCCGGATGTGGAAATCGTCTGTCCCGACTGCGGCGGCCGCCGCTACGGAAAAGCCGCCTCTGCGGTCCGCTGCCGTCCCAAGAAGGCAGCTGGGAGCGACCCCGGCGTCTCTTTGCCTGAATTGATGGGAATGACGGTGAAGCAGGCCCTGGAGCGGCTGGCGGGCCACAAAAAGGTGACGGACAAGCTGCAGGTGCTGGACGATCTGGGCCTGGGCTACCTGACCCTGGGAGAAGCGACGCCGGCCCTGTCGGGCGGCGAGGCCCAGCGGCTCAAGCTGGCCGCCGAGATGGGCAAAGCCCAGGGCGACGCCGTGTTTGTCTTTGATGAACCCACCATCGGCCTGCATCCCCTGGATGTGCGGGTGCTGCTGGGGGTGTTCCAGCGGCTGATTAAGGCAGGGGCCACGGTGGTTGTCATCGAACACGACCTGGATATGATTTTGAATGCCGACTATGTGGTGGATATGGGGCCCGGCGGCGGAAAGGCTGGCGGGCGGATTGTGGCCGCCGGCACCCCCGAACAGGTGGCCCAAAACCCGGCCAGCCGCACCGGTCAGTATCTGAAAGAATGCCTCCGTCTGGAAAACGCATAAGAAAAAGCTGCCCGATGCAGGTGAACCGCCCCATATTGTGCGGACAGTACAAAAAAGAGGCCTGCAAGGGGTAGAACAAGCGAATTAAAGACTGGCCTGGCGAAGCGAGAGCGGAGCCAGGCCAGTCTTTGTCTGGAGCC
>NZ_NFHK01000119.1:0-538 GCF_002161315.1 Faecalibacterium sp. An77 | reverse complement strand
CTTGGGAAGTATACTGAAACCCTTGGTCGCTGTGGAGCTGTAACTCTGCGGCGACCTTCTTCTTTTCTCTGTGTACTGCCTGGCGGATAGTATCCAGTACCAGGTTCACTGTTTGCTGGATTGCAGTTTTATAAGCCACAATACTGTTGTCGTACAAATCACGGATCATAGACAGATACAGTACACCTTGTTTGGTTTGAATATAGGAGATATCGGTCACCCATTTGCGGTTTGGCGCTTCAGCGTGAAAATTCCGATTGAGAAGATTCTGGTATTTGTGCAGCTGCTGCCCCATCTGCTGCCAACGTTTGCGGCGACGGATTTCAGACAATAAGCCGTATTTTTTCATGACACGCAGGATCGTTTTAGGGTTATGGATGATTTCTTCACTGTTTTTCATCCATTGCCACATTCTACGATAGCCATAGGTATGAAAACACTTGTCCTGCTGATTTCGGATCTTCTCTGCCAATGAGGCATCTTTCTCAGGTCGATTCAGTCGCCTTACAAAGCTGTAATAGCCGCTTCTGGATACCGA
>NZ_NFHK01000118.1:0-545 GCF_002161315.1 Faecalibacterium sp. An77 | reverse complement strand
TGAACCGCCCCATATTGTGCGGACAGTACAAAAAAGAGGCCTGCAAGGGGTAGAACAAGCGAATTAAAGACTGGCCTGGCGAAGCGAGAGCGGAGCCAGGCCAGTCTTTGTCTGGAGCCGCTCGTGGTTATAGAAGTGAATGTATTCGTCAATCAGGTCATTGGCCTGCTGAAATGTCTTGAGCTTTTGGCGGTAGATGCATTCTGTTTTCAGGATACCGAAAAAATTTTCGGCCATTGCGTTGTCATAGCAGTTTCCGCGTCTTGACATGGAAGGCGTAATGCCGTAAGATTGAGTCAGCTTAAAATATCCGTGTGAGGTATATTGAAAGCCCTGGTCGCTGTGGAGCTGCAACTCCCCAGCGACTTTCTCTTTCTTCATGGCAAGGCGAATGGTGTCCAGCACCAGATTCACCGTTTGCTGGGCTGCAGTCTTGTAGGCCACAATGCTGTTGTCGTATAAATCCCGGATCATGGACAGGTACAGGACACCTTGTTCCGTATGGATATAAGAGATATCTGTGACCCATTTGCTGTTAGGTCTTT
>NZ_NFHK01000117.1:0-556 GCF_002161315.1 Faecalibacterium sp. An77 | reverse complement strand
CTGGTATTTGCATCGAAAAGGGAGAAGTTCGCATTTATCTGCCGGCAGATGTACCCATAGAATACCTGGTCAAGCTGGTGAAAGGGCTGGCTTAAGATGCTGGGAGATATCCGACAGGCAAAGAACGTGTATATTGTCTGTGGCTACACCGATATGCGCAAGGGACTGAACAGCCTGGTCCCTTTTGTGCAGCAGAACTTTGGGATAGATCCCTATTCCAGCAGCCTGTTTCTGTTCTGCGGCAAACGCTGTGACCGGCTGAAGGCGCTGCTGTGGGAACCAGACGGCTTTGTGCTGTTGTACAAGCGGCTGGACAATGGCCGCTACCAATGGCCGCGGAATGCCCGGGAAGTAAAGCCGCTGACCTGGGAGCAGTTCACCTGGCTCATGCAGGGGCTGAATATTGAGCAGCCCAGAGCGATCCGTCCCGGGCGCCGGAAAGAGCTGGTATAATCCACCAGGGAAGCCGTTTTCGGGGAATATTCTGCCTGAAAAGCGGCGGTTTTCCACAAGAAATTTCTCATCCAGGAATGCGTCTTTTCCTGGTGTTCAGGCA
>NZ_NFHK01000116.1:0-562 GCF_002161315.1 Faecalibacterium sp. An77 | reverse complement strand
ATCGCTCCCCGTTCCATGGCTTTTTTAATCCACTTTTCTTTCGGCATATACAGAAATACTTTTCCATACCACACCCGTTTCATGTCGCCATTTTTGCACCGCTTCATGTTTTTGGAGTGAATCACTTTGAAATCATATCCCAGATATCGTACCGGCTCGCTGGAATGGGTTACTTTTGTCTTTTCCTCGGATATTTCCAGATGCAGCTTTTCTTGAAGGAATGTTTTTACATCTTTCTTAATTCTTTCTGCGTCTTCTCTGGACCCGATCACGCCGATTACAAAATCATCAGCATATCGGTTGTACTGGATTTTCTTGTATCCTTTCTCAAACGGATCATAGTAGTGCTGATTCATCTTTTCACTTCTGGCCTCTTTGAATTCTTTTACCAGCTCAGGAGTGGATTTCTCTGCACCCATAAGCGATTTGCGTGCTTTCTTGTATGGTGAATTATACTATCAAGTGCAACACTTAAGGGAAATAAAAAGAAGTTCATACAGAACCCTGGTAGAATAGAGTTACTACACCACCAAACCACCGGAGGGAACTGTATGAACTACCA
>NZ_NFHK01000115.1:0-562 GCF_002161315.1 Faecalibacterium sp. An77 | reverse complement strand
GCTCCAGACAAAGACTGGCCTGGCTCCGCTCTCGCTTCGCCAGGCCAGTCTTTAATTCGCTTGTTCTACCCCTTGCAGGCCTCTTTTTTGTACTGTCCGCACAATATGGGGCGGTTCAGAGCGTCCAGCAGATGGGCGCTCTTTTTGTTGTGCAGCAGCGGCCCGGGCTGTTTTGACGGCGCAAAAATGCGCTGTCAGATTCACCGGCGGCAGCGGATCAGGAAGGCCAATCCAAAATTGGACCCGCCCTGCCCAGGGACGCCACCGGCACCGGATCGCCCCGGCAGCCTGGCGCAACCCGGACAAAAAGAACGGCTTCAAGAGGCTCTAGGGCTTTTACTCGGTTTTGAGTAAAACCCCAAAAGCGGCACCCCTGCCCCGTTGTTTTTACGGGCCGGCTGTTGTCGGGATTCCCGACGGCAGCCAGACGGCAAAGGGCGTCGTGTTTCGGAGCTGTTGACAAAAGGGCTCCAAAAGATCATCAGCCCCTTCAGAAGAAGGTTTTCACGCAAAAGAAAAAGGCCGGATTGCGGCCTTCACCAGTCGTATTAAGTTCATAGCG
>NZ_NFHK01000114.1:0-598 GCF_002161315.1 Faecalibacterium sp. An77 | reverse complement strand
CTTGGGAAGTATACTGAAACCCTTGGTCGCTGTGGAGCTGTAACTCTGCGGCGACCTTCTTCTTTTCTCTGTGTACTGCCTGGCGGATAGTATCCAGTACCAGGTTCACTGTTTGCTGGGTTGCAGTTTTATAAGCCACAATACTGTTGTCGTACAAATCACGGATCATAGACAGATACAGTACACCTTGTTTGGTTTGAATATAGGAGATGTCGGTCACCCATTTGCGGTTTGGCGCTTCAGCGTGAAAATTCCGATTGAGAAGATTCTGGTATTTGTGTAGCTGCTGCCCCATCTGCTGCCAACGTCTGCGGCGACGGATTTCAGACAATAAGCCGTATTTTTTCATGACACGCAGGATCGTTTTAGGGTTATGGATGATTTCTTCACTGTTTTTCAGCCATTGCCACATTCTACGGTAGCCATAGGTATGAAAACACTTGTCCTGCTGATTTCGGATCTTCTCTGCCAATGAGGCGTCTTTCTCAGGTCGATTCAGTCGCCTTACAAAGCTGTAATAGCCGCTTCTGGATACCGAAAAGAACCTGCACATGACTAGTACAGAATACTTCTCCCTGTGACGATAAATCACGGCATA
>NZ_NFHK01000113.1:0-612 GCF_002161315.1 Faecalibacterium sp. An77 | reverse complement strand
GCCTGGAACTGACCAATAACCTTGCCGAACGCACGGTGAAGCCTTTCGTGATGGCGCGCAAGAATTTTCTGTTCTGCGACACCGCAAAGGGTGCCGATGCCAGTGCCCTATGTTTCAGTGTGATCGAGACAGCCAAGCACAATGGTCTGGATCCCTTTGGTTACCTACTGTTCCTGCTGCAGGAGCTGCCCAAACTGGGCGAAAATCCTACCGAGGAACAACTGGTTCCGCTGCTCCCCTGGGCTGAAAGCCTTCCCGAGTATTGCAAACTCAAATAATTTTAACCGATTTGAGCTCCTTATGGGAGCTCTTTTCTTTATCCCTCACGGGGGATTATGGAGCGCTTACGGAAAAACAGCTGGTGAAGTTGCAGTCCCTGAATGAACAGCTGGTTCAGATGCGCAAACGGATGTTTGGGCAATCCAGTGAACAGATTCAGTATGTGGACGCCCAGCAGTTGGACTTCTTCAATGAAGTGGAAGCCTGCAGCGACGCATCTGCTCCGGAACCGGGAAAAACGACCCCGGTGAAGGCCCATGCCCGGAAAGCGAAACGGACCAAAGAAGAACTGACAGAAGGCTTGGAACACAAGAAGGTAGTCTGTGAGCTGCC
>NZ_NFHK01000112.1:0-622 GCF_002161315.1 Faecalibacterium sp. An77 | reverse complement strand
CAGAAATCCGCGGATCAATGCTTATTTGCAGCTCCCCGCAGCTTATCGCAGCTTATCACGTCTTTCTTCGGCTCCCAGTGCCAAGGCATTCGCCCTGCGCCCTTCTTCGCTTGACCATTCGCAATCTTTCGATTGCTCTTTTAAGCCTCTTATACTCTAATTGCCAACAAGATCGTTTTCCCTTCCGTTTGAAACTGTAGTTTCTTCTTTAGAAGTTTTACTTTCTCGTTTCGCAGTTATTATTCAGTTCTCAAGGTACATCTTTGGCGGTCTTTAGACCGCGTGGTGGGCCAAAATGGACTCGAACCATCGACCTCACGATTATCAGTCGTGTGCTCTAGCCAGCTGAGCTATTGGCCCATAAGTGGTGGAGATTAAGGGAATCGAACCCTTGACCCCCTGCTTGCAAAGCAGGTGCTCTCCCAGCTGAGCTAAACCCCCACAATCTCTGAGGTTCCCTTTTACAGGGCCCTCAAAATTGAACAATATCGATCTCTTGTTTACGTCACCGACTGACACGAACTTCTTCGAAGTTCCGTCAGCCAGACTCCCTAGAAAGGAGGTGATCCAGCCGCAGGTTCTCCTACGGCTACCTTGTTACGACTTCACCCCAATCACCAGT
>NZ_NFHK01000111.1:0-648 GCF_002161315.1 Faecalibacterium sp. An77 | reverse complement strand
GTACAGGGAAGCCGATCCGAGGCAGCGTTTCTGCTGATTGAGGAAATGTTCTCCCTGGAGCAGGCCTGGAAAGACCAATCGCCAGAGGCCCGCTTTACGCTGCGGCAGGAAAAACTCCGGCCACTGTTGGACAGTTACTGGGAACTTCTGGACAGTTTCGAGGCAGCAGAAGGCACTGCGCTGAGCAAGGCCAAAGCCTACTCTCTCAACCAGAAGCAGGCGCTGAACGCCGTGCTTCTGGACGGCCGCCTGGAACTGACCAATAATCTTGCCGAACGCACGGTGAAACCTTTCGTGATGGCGCGAAAGAATTTTCTGTTCTGTGACACTGCAAAGGGTGCCGATGCCAGTGCTCTGTGTTTCAGTGTGATTGAGACAGCCAAGCACAATGGCCTGGATCCCTTTGGTTACCTGCTGTTCCTGCTGCAGGAGCTGCCCAAACTGGGCGAAAATCCTACCGAGGAACAACTGGTTCCGCTGCTCCCCTGGGCTGAAAGCCTTCCCGAGTATTGCAAACTCAAATAATTTTAACGTAAGCGCTCCATAATCCCCCGACTGTAAAAAAGTACTGACCTGTGAGAAAATAAGAGAAAGTATCAAAAGTCTTAGAAATCTCAGAAGTCTCACGGGGGTAAAAATGAGCAATCA
>NZ_NFHK01000110.1:0-655 GCF_002161315.1 Faecalibacterium sp. An77 | reverse complement strand
TTGACCTTCGAGGACTTGGACCTTGCTTTATACCAGGCGTTTGCTGCCGTTACTTCTTCGGACTGTCGTAACTGGTTTGCTTGTGCCGGTTATTGTTGATATTTTATGGGGTTGCTCTAGGAACACCTCCAAAATACTGAAATGCATTTAACATACAGCGTTCCATGCTGCGCAGGTCACAGCGTTTTACGAATTCAATGTATTTGGCGCGGGAATATCCCAGAATCATTACAAAAACCGCTACTTTGTGAAGCTTCTCATTTTGGTCCAGATATTGACAGATGCCCCAGTCCATCTGCGCTTGCTTGCCGCTGGGCGTTTCATATCGCCGTACAGCAGGTGCTGCCTTGGCTGGCCGGTAGGGATGAACATATGCTTTTAAAATGCTTATTCCGCCGTCATATCCAAGTTCTCGCAGTCGTTCCAACAGAACAACACAATTGAAGATACCTTGTTCCATCCATTCATTCAACTGCGGCTTGTAAGGATCTAACTTGGACCCTTTTGAAATCCCCTTTAGCCCATGCTGCCGATCTGCCTGCTCCATATATTTGCGGGCCGTATTTTTGGAGATTCCAATTTCTTGCCCAATCGCATAAGCGCTCTTGCCTTTTCCTGCTAAATCTTTTATCATTAGTATAAGCCCACTCCTAAT
>NZ_NFHK01000011.1:0-78914 GCF_002161315.1 Faecalibacterium sp. An77 | reverse complement strand
CTCCAGACAAAGACTGGCCTGGCTCCGCTCTCGCTTCGCCAGGCCAGTCTTTGATTCGTTTACTTCTACCCCTTGCAGGCCTCTTTTTTGTACTGTCCGCACAATATGGGGCGGTTCATCCCTCGGGATGCAGGGGTGTTTTGGGTTCTTTTGGGGGTGAGGCTCACATCATGTTGTGGAATACCCGCATGGCAATCTGGAAGTAGAGGATCAGACTGCAGGCGTCCACGATGGTGGTGATGAAGGGGGTGGCCATGATGGCGGGGTCGAAGCCCAGCTTCTTGGCGCCCAGAGGCAGGATGCCGCCCACCAGCTTGGCCAGAATGACGCTCAGGAACAGCGACAGGCTGACCACCAGCACATAGCCGGGCACGTTCTCATACATGCCGGCGTAGAGGACGCCGTACATCAGCCAGATGCGCAGGCCGTTCACCAGGCCCAGCACCGTGCCCACCAGGGCGGAAATCCGCAGCTCCTTGAACAGGACCTTGAGGAAGTCCCCGGGGCTGACCTCGCCCAGAGCCAGGCCGCGGACCATCAGGGTACTGACCTGGTTGCCGCAGTTGCCGGCAGTGTCCATCAGCATGGGCATGAAGGAAACCAGCAGGGGAAGGGCCACAAAGGCCTCCTCGTAGTGGGTGGTGACCATGCCGGTAAAGGTGGCCGACAGCATCAGGATCATCAGCCAGGGGATACGCTGTTTGGCGTGGGTCCAGACGCTGGTGCCAAAGTAGGTGGTGGCCTCGTCATCCGGCAGAATGGCGGCCATCTTCTGCATGTCTTCGGTGGACTCCTCGGTCAGGACGTCGATGGCGTCGTCGATGGTGATGATGCCCACGAACATGCCCTCGTTGTCCAGAACCGGCATGGCGGTGAAGTCATACCGCTGCATCTCACGGGAGACGTATTCCTGGTCGTCGGTGACCCGCACCGCGATGACGTTGTCGTCCATGATCTCGGTGATGGGGGTATCCAGGTCGGCCAGCAGCAGGCTGCGGACCGACACAACGCCCAGCAGCCGGTTTTTCTCCACCACATAGCAGGTGTACAGGGTCTCGGCCTGTTCGCCCTGCTGCCGGATGGCGGCAAACGCGCCCCGGACATCCATATCTTTCCGCAGGCGGACATATTCCAGGGTCATCAGGCTGCCGGCGGAGTTTTCGGGGTAATTCAGCAGCTTGTTCAGGCTCTCACGGGTCTGGGAGGAAGATTTCTCCAGCACCCGCTTGACCACGCTGGCGGGCATATCTTCCAGCAGGTCGGCGGCGTCGTCCAGGCTCATCTCCTCGATGGCTGCAATCAGCTCCACATCCGAGAAGGCCTCCACCAGGTCATCCCGGGCGTCGTCCGACATATAGGTGAAGGCCTCGGCGGCCACTTCCTTTTTCAGCAGCCGGAACACCACCAGGCGGTTGTTTTCGTCCAGTTCTTCCAGCAGTTCGGCCAGGTCGGCGGGCTGGACGTCCTCGGTGACTTCGCGCAGTTTCAGGTACTGCTTTTTCACCAGCAGCTTGAGCAGGCGGCTCTTGGTCAGCTCATTGGGGGCGGGAGGGGCCTCCTTGGCCTCTTCCTTTTCGGCGTCCCGCACGTCCTGGCGCAGGTCTTCGGCGGCCTCGGCGTCGTTCAGATCCCGGGCCAGCTGTTCACGCACTTCGGCGGGAATATCGTCGGGCAGTTCCTGGGCGGGCATCTGTTCCAGATGCTCCATCATTTCCTGGTCCAACACTTCTTTTTTTTCTCTCTTATCCATGGGTTCTATCTCCTCCATCACAAACTATCACAGGAGGGTACAGTCCATCGGGATATAAAAAGGCGCAGCCAACAGGCGGCGGAAAAGCTTTCCGCCGCGCAGGCTGCGCTCACGCCATGTGTCCAGACGGGAACAGGGGATGCCCACAGGCTCCCCTCCATCCTTCACACCAAACTGCGCCCGGGCACACTGGCCCCCGGCGCCGTTTTATTCCTTCTCGTTCTCCCTGCGGGTGAACGCAGCTTCTTCATTTTCCGATGCGCTGTACCGCTCGGATCTACTATGATCCGGGTCCATCTTTCTGCGTTCACCTCCCAGTTTTGTCGCTAGTTTGATTATAACGCACCATTTAGACTCGGTCAACCCCCTACTTTTCTCGCCCCGCCTGAGGCGGGGGGCAATTCCCCCGCGGCTGCGCCGCCGCCCCCAAGGGCTGAAACACAGGGTACATTCTCTATTCTGTACGTTTTCCTCACAACAAACAATGCGAGGGCCAGCTCGTGAGAGCCGGCCCTCGCAGAGGGACCCTATCTTTCGTGACGCAAAAGTTCTTTTGTTTTGGTGCGATCAACAACAGAAGGAATAGTGGTTAATTATTCCCCTTTGTCGCCACATCGGATGGGTTATTTACCCGAGCCTCTAAACGGTCTCTCGCTTAAAAGCCCCTTATATCAGCTCCCAGCCATGGTGCTGCTGGGGTGTTATAAGTAGAATTGATTAATACTTGTTCTCAGTACGATTGCCGGTAACTGCTACGCCGACAATCACGTAATCATCGTTCTTAGTATCCAGATCTGCACCGGCGCAATCGGCTTTGGAAACACTCACAGTGTAATCGTAGGTGTAACTGCCAACAATTTCACCCTTGTTCTCCATGGTCTTGGCCCAATTGTCCAGCATCTCAGCCACTTCGTTGGTGATAAACTCATCCGAAACACTGCGGCTCACATAGAACATCGTCCAATAAGTGTGCGGCTTGCTAGCCCACTGATTTACGTTATTGGCACTAAAGTTCCAGCCATTGAGGACATCGCTATACGTCTGCTGAGAACCAACCATATATCTGCTGGCCCAAGCAGTCACAGCAGTGTCATTTGCAGGAAAAACAGTCAGTGTATTAGCATTTGCACCATTGCCCTTATGATTCTGAGCGGTCCATGCAACAGCCTTGTCCAGCTTGTCATTGGTGTTAATGCTCAGCTTGGTCTGGGTAGCAGCATTGGTTGCCTTCAGAACAGTCTCAGTGTAGCTGCTGGAAGGAGTGGTATCACCGCTGGAAGCGCCACCGTTATCAGTGGTGTTGCCAGAGCAGCCAGCCAGCATGCTGACAGCCATAACGCCAGCGAGCATCAGAGAAGCAATCTTCTTGAGTTTCATTTGAATTTTTCCTCCTTAATGGTGTAAAAAGATAGAGACCCAAAACAGGTTCAAAGGAAGGTCCTTTCCTTTGTGTGCCTATAATACCATACCCCCCCCGGTGTCAAGACCCGATTTCAAATTTTCCCATTTTTGCTTAATTTTATATAGTTTGGGAAGGCCCATCTTGGATACAAGCTATTTTGAGAACGGGAAGGGCGGAGGAAATTTCTCTGGCGTGAGAAGAACCCAGGGCAGGAGATCCCGCCTTTTTCATAGTGCACCGCGGGGAACAGGGGACGTCAACTCACCCCTAAACATCCCCCAAACACAAAAAGTACCCCGCCTGCCTTTTCAGACAGACGGGGTACTTTGTTTGCCTTTGGAGTAAGTTCAGCCTCGGTGGACGGGCCTATCCCTTAAGAGCCCCTACGGGGCAGCCATGGCGACCGCGTCCAGTGGACGAAGCAAGGAGCCGTGGCTGGCGCCGCGCTCCGGTTTTCACAAGGGCATTCATGCCCGCAGCGAAAATCGGCTAAGCGCAAGAGGACGGGGGAAATGCCCGCTGCCTCAGGCAGCCTTACTTGTACAGCTCGACCAGGCGAGTCAGGTGCTCGTAACGAGCCTCTGCAGCCTTCTGGTTGTCGTCGAACAGCTTCTTGGCGCGGTCGGGGAAGGCGCGGCTCAGACGGCTGTAACGAGTCTCGGTAGCCAGCAGGTTCTGGTACTTCTCAGCGTCAACGGCCTTGGAGGTCAGGGTGAAGGGATTCTTGCCCTGAGCCTTCAGAGCGGGATTGAAGGTGAACAGGTTCCAGTAACCGGCCTCAACAGCCTTCTTCATCTCGTTCTGGCAGTTGGTCATGCCGCCCTTGATGCCGTGCAGCTCGCAGGGAGCGTAGCCGATGATCAGGGACGGGCCGGGGTAAGCCTCAGCCTCAGAAATAGCCTTGATGGCCTGGTTCATGTTGGCGCCCAGAGCGATCTGTGCGACGTAGATGTAACCGTAGGTCATGCAGATCTCGGACAGGCTCTTCTTGCTGATCTCCTTGCCGGCTGCAGCGAACTGGCAGACCTCACCGATGTTGGAGGCCTTGGAAGCCTGTCCGCCGGTGTTGGAGTACATCTCGGTGTCGAAGACCATCACGTTGACGTCCTCGCCGGAAGCCAGGACGTGATCCAGGCCGCCGTAACCGATGTCGTATGCCCAGCCGTCGCCGCCGAAGATCCAGACGGACTTCTTGGCGATGTACTGCTTGTTCTTCAGGACCTCAGCGGACTTCTCGCAGCCAGCAGCAGCGGCCTTCTCCAGCTCAGCGATCAGGGCCTTTGCGGGCTCGTCGTTGGCGCGGGTGTTGTTCTTGGTCTCGGTGAACTTGGCGTAAGCAGCCTTCAGCTCGTCCGAAGCCTTATCCGAGTTGACGATCTCCTCGATCTCGCGGATCAGGTTCTCGCGGATGGTCTTCTGGCCGAGGTACAGGCCCAGGCCGTGCTCAGCGTTGTCCTCGAACAGGGAGTTATTCCAGGCGGGGCCGTGGCCGCTGTCCTTGTTGACAGTGTAGGGAGAGATCGCAGCAGTGCCGCCCCAGATGGAGGAGCAGCCGGTGGCGTTGGAGATGTACATCTTCTCGCCGAACAGCTGGGTGATCAGACGTGCGTAAGAGGTCTCAGCACAGCCTGCGCAGGAGCCCGAGAACTCCAGCAGCGGCTGGTTGAACTGCGAGCCGATGACGGTATCGTCAGCAAACTTGCTGGGCTTCTTGGAGATGTTGGCGACGCAGTAGTCGAAGACTTCCTGCTCGGCAGCCTGGCTCTCCTGAGGCACCATGGTGATAGCCTTGGTGGGGCAGACGGTGACACACTCGCCGCAGCCCATGCAGTCCAGCGGAGAAACAGCCATGACGAACTTGTACTCGTTGGCGGGGCGGTTGTCGCGGCTCTTGGTCTGCTTGGGAGCAGCAGCCAGCTCCTCAGCGGTCAGCTGGAAGGGACGGATGGTTGCGTGCGAGCAGACGAATGCACACTGGTTGCAGCCGACGCACTTGGCAGCATCCCACTCGGGGACGGTGACAGCGGTGCCGCGCTTCTCATAAGCCGAAGCACCCTGCTCCCACTGGCCGTTGGCGTTGTGGGCGAAGGCGGAGACAGGCAGGCTGTCGCCGTCCATACGGGCGATGGGCTCCATGACGTCGCGGATCTGCTTGACCAGCTCGGGACGGCCAGCCAGCTCCTTGGGAGCGGGATCGGCCTCGGGGTTGGACCAGCTTGCGGGGACGTCCACCTTGTGGATGGCGTCAACGCCGGCGTCGATGGCCTTCCAGTTCATCTCAACGACGTCCTGGCCCTTCTTGCCGTAGCTCTTCTGAGCAGCCTGCTTCATGAAGTTGATGGCGTCATCGATGGGCATGACCTCAGCCAGCTTGAAGAAAGCGGACTGCAGGATGGTGTTGGTGCGCTTGCCCATGCCGATCTCGATGGCCTTGTCGATGGCGTTGATGGTGTACAGCTGAATGTTGTTGTCAGCGATGTACTTCTTGGCCTCGGCGTTCAGGTGGTGGCCCAGCTCCTCATCGTTCCACTGGCAGTTGATCATGAAGACGCCGCCGGGCTTGACGTCCTGGACCATCTTCATGCCCATGTTGACGTAAGCGGGGTTGTGGCAGGCCACGAAGTCAGCCTGGTTGATGTAGTAGGGGCTGCGGATGGGCTTGTCGCCGAAACGCAGGTGGCTGATGGTGACGCCGCCAGTCTTCTTGGAGTCATACTGGAAGTAAGCCTGAACGTACTTGTCGGTATGGTCGCCGATGATCTTGACCGAGTTCTTGTTGGCGCCGACGGTGCCGTCGCCGCCCAGACCCCAGAACTTGCACTCCTTGGTGCCTTCTGCAGCGGTGATGGGAGCGGGCTTGACCTCGGGCAGAGACAGGAAGGTCACGTCGTCGGTGATGCCCAGAGTGAAGCGCTCCTTGGGCTGATCCTTGGTCAGCTCGGTGTAGACAGCGAAGATCGAGGACGGGGGAGTGTCCTTGCTGCCCAGGCCGTAGCGGCCGCCGATGACGGTGACGTCGTTCTTGCCGGCCTCACGCAGGGTGGTAGCCACATCCAGGTACAGGGGCTCGCCCAGAGAGCCGGGCTCCTTGGTGCGGTCCAGAACAGCGATCTTCTTGGCGGTCTCGGGCAGAACCTTCAGCAGGGAAGCGGAGACCCAGGGACGGTACAGGCGAACCTTGATGATACCGACCTTCTCGCCGCGGGCGTTCAGGTAGTCGATGACCTCGTCGGCCACGTCGCAGATGGAGCCCATAGCGACGATGACGCGGTCAGCGTCGGGTGCGCCGTAGTAGTTGAACAGATCGTAGTTGGTGCCGATCTTCTCGTTGATCTTGGCCATGTACTTCTCGACAATGGCGGGCAGCGCATTGTAAACCGAGTTGCAGGCCTCACGATGCTGGAAGAAGACGTCGCCGTTCTCGTGGGAGCCGCGCATCTTGGGGTTCTCGGGGTTCAGCGCGTTCTTGCGGAACTCCTCGACAGCCTCCATGTTGCACATTTCCTTCAGGTCGGCGTAGTCCCACTTCTCGATCTTCTGATACTCGTGAGAGGTGCGGAAGCCGTCGAAGAAGTTCAGGAAGGGAACGTGGCCCTCGATGGCGCACAGGTGTGCGACGGGGGACAGGTCCATGACTTCCTGGACCGAGCTCTCGGCCAGCATAGCGAAGCCGGTCTGGCGGCAGGCCATGACGTCGCTGTGGTCACCGAAGATGTTCAGGGCCTGGGTAGCGACGGTACGGGCCGACACGTCAAAGACGCAGGGCAGCTGCTCGGCTGCGATCTTGTACATGTTGGGGATCATCAGCAGCAGACCCTGAGAAGCGGTGAAGGTGGTGGTGATGGCACCAGCACCCAGAGCGCCGTGAACGGCGCCAGCTGCACCGGCCTCAGACTCCATCTCAACAACCTTGACCTGGTTGCCGAAGATATTCTTCTGGCCTGCTGCGGACCACTGGTCCACGGAGTCAGCCATCGGAGAAGAAGGGGTAATCGGATAGATGGCAGCAACATCGGTAAACGCATAAGCTACATGCGCGGCCGCGGTGTTGCCATCCATGGTTTGCTTTGCTCTAGGCATTTTTCTTCCTCCATTACTTTTTATTAAGGCTGCCTGCCGGGTCGGCATGGAAGGCCGTCAGACTGCCTTGGGGACTTTGCCGAACAACTGCCGCCGGCAGGGCCGCCGCCGGATGGGCATAATTGTTCATCTATTATAATAGCAAATTCCCGCCCCAAAGTAAACGCAATCCTTCTGGTAAAACACACCAAGAATTCTCATAAAAATTTGTGAGGTTTTTATACTTTCACATGGGCCATGCCGGGGCTTTTGCGCTTTTGGATACATCTTGCGGGCAAAGAGCGGTTGACAGGCCGCCGCGGCCCGGGTAAACTGAAAAGGAGAACAGACCGGCTGTTTCTCCACCGTTTCAACCTGTTTCCACCGGCGGACGGCTTATAAAAATCAACGGGCCGCCGCGCTGTTTCTGTCCACACATGAAAGAAAGGAAGCTTCCCATGGAAACGCATTTCGAGAAAAAGATCGACAGCCAAATCGTCTATGAAGGGCGGGTCATCACCGTCACCCGGGACACCGCCCTGCTGGAAAACGGAGAAACCGCCCTGCGGGACGTGGTGCACCACCACGGCGGGGCCTGCATCCTGCCTTATTACGAGGACGGGACCATCTGCATGGTGCGTCAGTTCCGCTATGCCATGCAGCAGGAGCTGTGGGAGCTGCCTGCCGGCAAGCTGGAAGCCGGGGAGGACCCCTTTGTGGCGGCCCAGCGGGAGCTGACCGAGGAGTGCGGCGTCACCGCCGACGAATACATCTCCCTGGGCGAAGTTTATCCCACCGTGGGCTATGATACCGAAATCATCTACATTTGGGCGGCCCGGGGCCTGCATCCGGCCCATATGCACCTGGACGACGACGAGTTCCTGACCCCTGAGCGGGTGCCCCTGAAAAAGGCCTATGAGATGGTCCTGTCGGGGGAGATCAAGGACGCCAAGACGGTGGCGGGCATCCTGAAATTCAAAGCACTGCTGGACGAAGGGCGGCTGTAAGGTGGAGGCAAAGCACATTTCTTCCCCGGTATACGAGGACGGGCAGATCATTGTCCTGGACAAGCCCGCCGGCATGGACAGCGAACATCAGCTGCCGGCGGCCCTGCGGGAACTGTGGGGGAATCCGGAGGCCTTTGTGGGGCTGGTGCACCGGCTGGACGCCGGGGTGTCGGGCCTGATGGTCTGCGCCAAAACCTCCGACGCGGCAGCCGCCCTCAGCCGCCAGGTGCAGGCGGGGACCTTCCGCAAGGAGTACCGGGCGGTGATTGCCGGCGGCCCGGACGAGGCCCTGCCCGGGACCGGACAGCTGCGGGATTATCTGTTCAAGGACAGCCGTGCGGGCCGGGTGTACCCGGTCAAGCGGCTGCGGAAAGGGGTGCGGGAAGCGGTGCTGAACTACCGCATTCTGGACACCCGGGACGGGGAACAGGGGCCTCTGAGTCTGGTGGAAATCCAGCTGGAAACCGGCCGGACCCATCAGATCCGGGTACAGTTTGCATCCCGGCGCCATCCGCTCTGGGGCGACGGCAAGTACGGGAGCCGGTACAAGGGCGCCATCGCCCTGCAGAGCGCCCGTCTGGCCTTCAGCCATCCCGAAACCGGCCAGCCCCTGGTGTTCACCCTCCCTGCACCCCCACACTCCCCCTTTCCGCTTTTTTGAAAAAAAGCTTGGCACCCGCCTGAGGCGGGGGGCATTTCCCCCGCGGCTGCGCCGCCGCCCCCAAGGGCTGAAACACAGGGTACATTCTCTATACCATGCGTTTCTCCGGCCAAAAACAATATCAAAAACTATGCTTAAAAATGAAAATCCCCGCTCCTTTTTGTGGAGCGGGGATTTTTGATTTTATAGAGCTTTTCTACGGGTTAGAGGGTTAGAAAACCAGGTTATTAGGAAACTTTGCATCGTACCGGAGCGCAGCTCCAAACGTAACAAGCGAGCCGAAACGTAACGGCTCCGCGGAACCGCCGGAGACCCGGAAACTGTATGGTACCCATTGAAAAGTCTTTTGCCTACTTTTCTTCCAGAAAAGTAGGTTATTCGCTGCGGAGGGCGACGACGGGGTCTTTTTTGGCGGCGCTGCGGGAGGGGATCAGGCCCGAGATGAGGGTCAGGAACATGCTGATGGCAATGAGGATGATGGCAGCCGGCAGAGGCAGAACCGCATTCAGGGTCTGGATTCCGGTCACCGAATGCAGCACCATGTTCACCGGGATGCACAGCAGATAGGTCACCACCACGCCCAGCAGGCCCGATGCAAAGCCAATGATGACCGTCTCGGCGTTGAACATCACCGATACATCCCGCTTGGATGCGCCGATGGCCCGCAGAATGCCGATCTCCCGGGTCCGCTCCTGGACCGAAATCAGGGTGATAACGCCAATCATGATGGAGGAGACAATCAGGGAAATGGCCACAAAGGCAATCAGCACATAAGTGATGGCGCTGATGATGGAGGTCACCGCCGACATCATCAGGCCTACATAGTCGGTGTAGGAAATCTGGTGCAGCTCGTCCATGCCCTCATTGTAGGCCGCAATCACATCTTCCACCGTGGCTTTGCTCTCAAAGGTGGCGGCGTAGAGGTTGACGGCGGTGGGGGAATCCAGATCAATGCTGCCCAGGGCGGTCAGGTTGTCCTCGTAGGTGGACTCCGAGAACTCCATCACCACTTCGTAGTAGGCCGCCCACTGGTCCGGGGTGTAGCCGTCCATGGCCAGCTTCAGGGCGTTGACCTTCTGGGAATCCGGCAGGGCGGCCAGCTGCTGGCTCACCTGCTGGGAATACTGGCTTTCCAGCTGGGCGGTCAGCATCTGGGAGAAGGTGGACTTCAGTTCCTCGTCGCTCATGTCTGCCACATAGCTGTCAATCTGCTCCTGGCTGACGCTCATCTGCTGGGTCAGCACCGAGGACAGGGTGGAGAGCATCTCCTCCCGGCTCATGTCCGCCAGCATGGAATCCACCTGCTGGGCAATGAATTCGGTGTCGGGCTGGCTCATGATGGTCACATAGACCTGAGCCTGGCCCGCCTGGTCCAGGCTGTCAATATAGGCCCGCAGCTCCTGTTCCTTTTCCGCCTTGGTCAGGCTGTCGGCGCGGGAGGCAAAGGGCAGGCCGGTCAGCACGTCCCGGTCCGGGTTGGCCTTCTGGGCCTGCACCGCCGGCGACTGCTCGGCCTGTTCCACAATGTAGTCGATCAGGCCGGAGGTATAGCAGATTTTGCCCGAAATCATGGTGGTCTCCACATCGGGCTTTTTCCGGATGATGCCGCTGACGTGGAGCTTGAGGGCGTTGTCGTAGAGGTATTTCAGGCCCGCTTCACTCTCCCGCAGGTCGGTGTAGAGGCCGGTGGCCTCGTCGTAGCTGTAGCAGGAGGAGGGGAGAATCACACGGAAATCGCTGCCGCAGATCTCCTCATAGCTCCACTGGTCCTTTCGGTCGGAGGCGGTGGCCTCGCCGTCGGCCAGGGCCATCATCTCGTCCTCCGGGATCAGGCCCAGGGCGTAGAGGGTCATGTCGTCCAGCTCGTTGTTTTCATCCACCACCAGCACCACCTGGTCGTAGCTGGAAGGCCATGCGCCGTACACCAGGTCATACTGGCGGGTCAAAAGGTCGTTGACCGGGGCGCCGTTGTCCCCCGGCAGCAGCTCCTGCCACAGGGTCATCATGCCGCCGCCCATCATGGAGGACATCCCCGTCATGGAACTCATGGAGGAGCTGTCCCCGGTCATGCCCGCCATCCAGGGAGAGGACATGGCGTCCGCACCCATGATGGACACCAGCAGTTTCTGCATCATCTGGGTGGTGTCCGATTGGATGATCTGGCCGTCGGTGTTTTTGGTGTACACCTGGGGGCTGATGGCATAGGAATACTGGATGCCGCTGAGGGCCCCGCTCAGGGGGGATTCGGGGTCGGCCAGCTGGTCCTCCAGATAGCGCTTGAAGGATTTCAGGTCGTTCTGGGCCACGTCCAGATTGTTGATGGCCGACACCAGCTCCCGCACCGCCGGCCGCTCATAGACCGCGTCCAGTCTGTGGTCGATCTCCTCGGTGCGCAGGTTCATAAAGGTCTGGATCAGGCTGGTCAAATTGATGTTGGTGGCCTGAATGGACAGGGGGTAAGAGGAGAGGGCGTTCTCCTGCATGACGTTGATATAATCCGTCATGCCCTGGGACACCGACAAAATCAGGGCGATGCCGATGATGCCGATGGACCCCGCAAAGGCCGTCAGGGTGGTGCGGCCCTTTTTGGTGAACAGATTTTTCAGGGACAGGCCGAAAGAGGTGGCAAAGGACATGGAGGGCTTGCGGATCTTTTTGCCCCGGCTGGCCTCCACCTCGGCGGCGTCGGCCGCCCGCTCCGCCTCCAGTTCGGCGGGGGTGAGGGGGTTGGAATCGCTGGTGAGCTGACCGTCCAGCACCCGGATGATGCGGGAAGAATACTGTTCCGCCAGGGGCGGGTTGTGGGTGACCATGACGATCAGGCGGTCCTTGCTGATTTCCTTCAGCAGCTCCATCACCTGGACGCTGGTCTCGGTGTCCAGGGCGCCGGTGGGCTCGTCGGCCAGGATGATGTCGGGGTTGTTGACGATGGCGCGGGCAATGGCCACACGCTGCATCTGGCCGCCCGACATCTCGCTGGGCCGCTTGAACAGCTGATTGCCCAGGCCCACCTTTTCCAGGGCTTCCACCGCCCGGTCCCGGCGCTCGGCCCGGCTGACGCCGGACAGGGTCAGGGCCAGTTCCACGTTCCGCAGAACGGTCTGATGGGGGATCAGGTTATAGCTCTGGAACACAAAGCCCACCGAATGGTTGCGGTAGGCGTCCCAGTCCCGGTCCTGAAAGGACTTGGTGGAGCGGCCGTTGATGATCAGATCGCCGTCGGTGTACTGGTCCAGGCCGCCGATGATGTTCAGCAGGGTGGTCTTGCCGCAGCCCGAGGGGCCCAGAATGGACACAAACTCCGAGCGCCGGAACTGGATGCTCACCCCTTTCAGGGCGTGAACCACCGTGGCGCCCATGGGGTAATCTTTCTTGATGTTGCGTAATTCAAGCATGGCGGATTACTTTCACTTTCCTTCTGCAGTATAAGCCAGTCAAAAGATGGGAACCTCTGTAGTATACCTTACAATTATGAACGTTTTTTATCTACAGACGGTCCTTTTGTAAAAACTTTTTTCCGGCCGCTGCCCGCCTCAGAGGGAGGAGACGAAAATCTCCAGGCCGATAAAGATCAGGATGACGCCGCCCAGGATGGAGGCCTTGCCGGCCAGGCGGGTGCCGAAGGTGCGGCCGATCACCAGGCCGCCCCAGCAGATCACAAAGGTCACCACCGCAATGATGGCGGCGCAGACCACCGCCATCAGGGGGCCGTACTCAGCGATGGTGAAGCCCACCGACAGCGCGTCGATGGAGGTGGCGATGCCCTGCAGGATCAAGCCGCCCTTGCTGACCCCTTCGCACTCCTCGTCCCCCTTGCTTTTGATGCCCTCCAGCAGCATTTTGCCGCCGATGTAGCACAGCAGCAGCAGGGCAATCCAGGGGATAAAGACGGTAAAGCCCTCAAACAGCTGCAAAACGGTGTGGACGCAGATCCAGCCCAGCAGGGGCATCAGGGCCTGGAACCCCGCGAACACCCCCGCAATGGTTCCCATCCGGCGGCGGTTCATGCAGGGCTCATGCAGGCCGTTGGCCATGGACACCGAGAAGGCATCCATGGCCAGGCCCACGCCCAAAAGCAGGCTGTTGACAAAAAAACGCAGACTCCAGGTCATTTTACAGTTCCTCCATTCCTGACAAGCAGCATAAAAAACGGACACAGCCCCGCGGGCTGTGTCCATCGATCCGTTGTTCCCAAAAAGGCAGACTCCATGTACACAGCACCTGCGTGCTGAGGACATGAGTCTCGCAATAGGGGCACGCCCTGACCGGCGTCCCCTCTGGCAAGCCAGGCCGTCCGACGGCCAGTATGTTGACTTGCCGCGCCGGCGGTTTGCAGCCGGCGCCCGCTACTCCCTCATGGATGTTTTGCTTGTTCCGCCCTAGGATATCATATGGTTCCGGGGTTTGTCCATAGAAACCGTCGGGGCCGCGGCTTTTCTGGTCCGGCGCGGGTTTGGGCGGAAACCGGCCAAAGGACGCCAAAAAGCCCCCGTCCGGGGTCCGGGCGGGGGCTTGGGTCGGTATGGGAAACAATCCAGCGGCGGGGAAGGTTATTCCTCGGTGTCGGTATCGGTGGCCGGGGTTTCCGCGGCAGCTTCGGCAGCCTCTGCGGCCTCCAGAGCGGCCACTTCCTCGGCGGTGGGCTCGCCGTCGGCGGTGTCAGCCTCGGGCTTGGCGGTCTCGGCCTCGTCGTCGTGGTCGGTGCGGGCCACCACCGTCACCCGGTCGGTGTCGCCCAGGCGCATGACCCGGACGCCGCTGCCGTAGCGGCTCTGGATGGTGATATCCGCGGCGTGCATCCGGATGATGACGCCCTCCTGGCTGCTGAGCAGCACATCGTCGATGTCGTCCACAATCTTGATGCCGGCCACCTTGTCCTTGGAGGCGTCGTAGTTGCGCACGCCTTTGCCGCCGCGGCCGGTGAGGCGGTAATCCTCGATCTGGCTCCGGCGGCCCTTGCCCTGTTCGGTGACGGTCAGGACGGTGGCGCCTTCGCGGCAGATGGAGACGCCCACCACTTCGTCCCCTTCCTCCAGGCGGATGGCCCGGACGCCGTGGCCGCCGCGGCCCATGGGCCGGGCGTCGCTCTCATAGAAGCGGATGGCCTGGCCGTTGCGGGTGGCCACAATCAGGGTGTCGTTGCCGGTGGTGAGGCGGGTCCAGGCGATGGAATCTCCCTCGTTGAGGGAAATGGCAATCAGGCCGCTCTTGCGGATGTTGGCGTACTGGCTGAGGGGGGTCCGCTTGATGAGGCCCTGACGGGTCACCATGGTGACAAAGCCGTCCTCGCCGCTGTCCTTGGCGGCCTGGCGCAGCATATTGGTGACCTTTTCGCCCTCGGCCAGCTGCAGCAGGTTGACGATGTGGGCGCCCTTGCTGGTGCGGCTGCCCTCGGCGATGGTATAGCCCTTGATCCGGAACAGGCGGCCCCGGTCGGTGACAAACAGGACATAGTCATGGGTAGAGCCCACGAACATTTCCTGGACAATGTCCTCTTCCTTCCGGGTCATGCCCAGGATGCCGCGGCCGCCGCGGTGCTGGGCCTGATAGATGGCCTTGGGCTGGCGCTTGACGTAGCCGGCCTCGGTGAGGGTGTAGACGCACTGCTCCTCAGCGATCAGGTCCTCGATATCCACCTCGCCGGTGACGGTCTCGATCTCGGTGCGGCGCTCGTCGCCAAAGCGGCGCTTGATTTCCAGCAGCTCCTCCTTGACGATGGCCAGCACCCGCTGGTCGTCGGCCAGGATGGCCTGCCAGTCGTCGATCTTGCTCTGCAGGGCGGCCAGCTCCTCCTCGATCTTGAGGATTTCCAGGCCGGCCAGACGGCCCAGCTGCAGTTTTACGATGGCGTCGGCCTGGGGATCGTCAAAGCCGAACTTCTCCATAATGGCGGCCTTGGCCTCGGCCATGCCGCCCTTGCAGGCGCGGATGGTGGCGATCAGCTCATCCACAATGTCGGTGGCCTTTTTCAGGCCTTCCAGGATGTGGGCCCGCTCCTGGGCCTTCTTCAGGTCATAGCCGGTGCGCCGGCGGATGACGTCGTCCTGGAACTCGACGTATTTGGCGATCATCTGCTTGAGGGTCAGCACCCGGGGGATCTTGTGGTCGATGGCCAGCATGATGACGCCCACGGTGTCCTGAAGCTGGGTGTAGCGGTACAGCTGGTTCAGAACCACCTGGGGGTTGGCGTCCCGGCGCAGGTCGATGACCACCCGCATACCCTTGCGGTTGGTCTCGTCGTTCAGGTCGGTGATGCCCTCAATTCGCTTGTCCTTCACCAGGTCGGCGATGCTCTCGATCAGCCGGGCCTTGTTGACCATATAGGGGATCTCGGTGATGACAATCTGGAACCGGCCATTCTTCTTTTCCTCGATGACGGCACGGCCCCGCAGGGTGATCTTGCCGCGGCCGGTGGCGTAGGCGGCACGGATGCCGCTGCGGCCCATGATGATGCCGGCGGTGGGGAAGTCGGGTCCCTTGATGTGCTCCATCAGGCCCGCCAGGTCAATGTCGGGGTTGTCGATGTAGGCGATGCACCCGTCGATGACCTCGCCCAGGTTGTGGGGCGGGATGTTGGTGGCCATGCCCACCGCGATGCCCTGGCTGCCGTTGACCAGCAGGTTGGGGAAGCGGCAGGGCAGCACCTGGGGCTCCTTCTTGGTCTCATCGTAGTTGGGGTCCCAGTCCACCGTATCCTTGTCGATGTCGGTGAGCATTTCCACCGCCATCCGGCTCATGCGGGCCTCGGTGTAACGGTAAGCAGCCGGGGGGTCGCCGTCCACCGAACCGAAGTTGCCCTGGCCGTCCACCAGCGGGTAGCGCAGGGAGAAGTCCTGGGCCAGACGGACCATGGCGTCGTAGACCGACGCGTCGCCGTGGGGGTGGTAGGAGCCCAGCACCGCGCCGACGGTGTCGGCCGACTTGCGGTAGGGATGGTTGGGGTCGTTGCCGCGCTCGTGCATAGTAAACAGGATGCGGCGGTGAACCGGCTTGAGGCCGTCCCGCACGTCGGGCAGAGCACGGGAGGCAATGACCGACATCGAGTAATCCAGGAAGGCGGTCTCAATTTCTTTCTTGACGTCCCGGATGATTTTCTTGGTCCCGGTGCCGGGTATCATGACGTAATCTTCTTCCATAGTTCCTCCAAAAGAGCGGCGCAGGGCCGCCGGCTGTTCCGGGTGGGAATCCGGCGGCGGGCCGCAGGGTTTGTTCCGTATTCCGCCTGGTTATACGTCAAGCCGTGCGTACTGGGCGTTGTTCTCAATGAAGCGGCGGCGGGGCTCCACCTGGTCGCCCATCAGGATGGTAAAGGCCTCGTCGGCTTTCTCCGCGTCCTCGATGGTGATCTGGACGATGACCCGGTTGTCGGGGTTCATGGTGGTCTCCCACAGCTGTTCGGGGTTCATTTCGCCCAGGCCCTTGTAGCGGTTGACCTTGGCGCCGGGCATTTCCTGGCTCAGGGCCGCCATTTCCTTCTCGTTGTAGGCATACTTGACCACGTTGCCCTTCTGCACCCGGAACAGGGGCGGCTGGGCGACGTAGATGTGGCCCTGCTCAATCAGGGGCCGCATATACCGGAAAAAGAAGGTCAGCATCAGGGTGCAGATATGGGAGCCGTCCACGTCGGCATCGGCCATGATGAACACCTTGTCGTAGCGCAGCTTGGAGATATCGAACTCGTCGCCGATGCCGCAGCCCAGAGCCAGAACCACCGGCATCAGTTTGTCGTTGCCGTAGATCTTGTCGGCCCGGGCCTTTTCCACGTTCAGCATCTTGCCCCACAGGGGAAGGATGGCCTGGATGGCCGAGTCGCGGCCCATCTTGGCCGAGCCGCCGGCCGAGTCGCCCTCGACGATGAAGATTTCGGTCTTGGAGGGGTCGTTTTCGCGGCAGTCGGCCAGCTTGCCGGGCATCCGGCTGTTTTCCAGCACGCTCTTGCGGCGGACCAGTTCCCGGGCCTTCTTGGCGGCGGCGCGGGCGCGGGCCGCCTGGGTGGCCTTCTCAAAGATGGCCTTGGCCACCGCCGGGTTCTCCTCAAAGAACTCGGTCAGCTTGCTGTAGACCATGTTGGACACCAGGGTGCGGATCTCGGTGTTGCCCAGCTTGGCCTTGGTCTGGCCCTCAAACTCCGCCTCCTGCAGCTTGACCGAGATGACGCAGATCAGTCCCTCCCGGACGTCCGAGCCGGACAGGTTCTCGTCCTTGTCCTTCAGCAGGCCGTGGCTGCGGCCGTAGTCGTTGAACACGCGGGTGAGGCTGGACTTGAAGCCCTCCTCGTGGGTGCCGCCGTCGGGGGTGTTGACGTTGTTGGCGAAGCTCAGCAGCAGCTCGTTGTAGCTGGTGTTGTACTGCATGGCGATTTCCGCCTCGGCCCGCTCGGTCTTGCCCGAGAGGTAGATCACGTTGGGGTGCAGCACTTCCAGATTCCGCTTTTCGTTCAGGTAGCTGACAAAGCTGCGGATGCCGCCCTCATAGCACATGACCTCCTGCCGGAAGCAGGGCTCGCCCTCCTGGCCGTCCTCCAGAATGGGGGTGTAGAGCTCCCGCTCGTCGGTCAGGGTGATTTTCAGGCCTGCGTTCAGGAAGCTCTCCTCCCGCAGGCGCTTTTCCAGGGTGTCGAAGCTGAAAACGGTGGTCTCCTTGAACATCTCGGGGTCGGGCTTGAAGGTGACCCGGGTGCCGGTGGAGCCTTCGGGTGCGTCGCCCACCTCGTGGAGGGGGCCGTCGGGGTCGCCGCGGCGGAAGGTCTGCTCGTATTCCTTGCCATCCCGACGGACCCGGACGTTCAGCCATTCGGAACAGGCGTTGACCACCGAGGCGCCCACGCCGTGGAGGCCGCCCGAGACCTTATAGCCCGAGTTCTCGCCGCCGAACTTGCCGCCGGCGTGCAGGATGGTAAAGACGACGGTGACGGCCGGCAGGCCGGTGTCGGGCTGTACGCCCACCGGAATGCCGCGGCCGTTGTCGGTGACCTCGATGATGTCGCCCTCTTTGATCTTGACCTCGATGTGGTCGCAGTGGCCCGCCAGGGCCTCGTCGATGGAGTTGTCCACGATCTCATAGACCAGATGATGCAGGCCCCGCTCGCCGGTGGAGCCGATATACATACCCGGCCGTTTGCGGACTGCTTCCAGGCCCTTGAGGACCTGAATTTCGCTGCCGTCGTACTCGTGGTCGGTGGCGGTGTCGGCGCCGGTGATGATATCCTCTGCCATTGTATCTCTCCCTCTTGTATCAGATTTGCTTCTATTCAAACGTTTTTTCGCGGTGGATGTCAGTGTGTCCTTTCAGCGGGAAAAACCTGCGCTGAAAAGGGCAAAAATCTGCGCTCCGGGCCTTATTCCCCGGCCCAGTCGGGCAGGGGCTGCTCGGCGCGGCGGCGCAAAGCGGCGCTGGACAGCTCGGACAAATAGACGGTGTCCACCGGGCTGTCGGCCAGAACATAGCTCTGGGGCAGTTCGTCCGACAGGCTGACCACCGCCCCGTTTTTCTGGGCATACTCCAGAAAGCTGCGTCCCCGGGGGGACACGGTGGTGGTCTCCAGGCTGAAAATCCCGATGATGTCCCGGCTGTTCAGGACATAGTCCCGGCCCAGATGCAGATACATGGTCTGCCTCCCTCTCTGAAAGGCTAAAGCTGCGTCAGGACGCCGCCCTCCATCCGGCAGATGACGCCGTCGGTATGGAGCAGGGCCGCGTCGTCGCAGCTGGTAACAAAGGTCTGCCGCTCCCGCATCCGGGTCAGCAGATAGGCCCGCCGGCCCTCGTCCAGCTCGCTGAGGACGTCGTCCAGCAGCAGCACCGGCCGTTCCCCGGTGATCCGGGCGGAGGCGTCGGCCTCGGCCATTTTCAGGCTCAGCACCACGCTGCGCTGCTGGCCCTGGCTGGCAAAGCTGCGGGCGGGCTGGCCGTCCAGATCCAAAGCCAGGTCCTCCCGGTGGGGGCCGCAGAGGCTCTGACCGGCCCGCAGTTCCTCGTCGCGGCGGCGGGCCAGCAGCTGGGCCATCCCGCCCGGCTCAAACTGAGCCTCATACCGGATGGAAAGCTGTTCGGCACCCCGGGACAGTTCCCGGTAATTGTCCGCCGCCATAGGGGACAGCAGGGCCAGATAGTCCCGCCGCCGGCTCTGGATTTCCTCGCCGCAGCGGGCCAGTTCCAGGTTCAGCACCTCCAGCAGATCCAGCTTTTCCCGCAGGGGGATTTCGGGCTGGCTGGAGGAGCGGCGCAGCAGGCTGTTTTTCTGCTGCAATACCCGGGTATACCGGCGGTAAAGGGCCAGATAGCCGGGGTAGAGCTGGCACAGAGCCGCATCCAGAAAGCGGCGCCGGCCGTCGGGCGGGCCTTTCACCAGGCTCAGATGCCCGGGGTCAAAGACCACCGCCGGAAAGCTCCCTGCCAGGCTGGAGGCCCGCTTGGGAGCGGCGCCGTTCCAGACGGCGTAACGGCCGGGTCGCTCGGTTCCGGCCGCGCCCACCGTGAGGCGGATCTGGTTCTCCTTGCCGTTGTCCCCCACGGTGACCGCCTCCAGGGCGGCGAAAGGGGCGTCCCGCCGGATCAGCTCGATGTCCTTGCCGCCGCGGAAGCTCTTGCCCCCGGTCAGAAGCCAGACGGCCTCCAGCAGGTTGGTTTTTCCCTGGCCGTTGTTGCCGCAGATGACGGTCAGCTCAGGCCCGGGCACCAGGGAGGCCGCAGCGATGTTGCGGTAATTTTCCAGGGTCAGTGAAGCCAGGCGCATTACTGTCCCTCAGCGATTTTGACGGTCCGGCCGTCCAGCTGGATGGTGTCGCCGGGCACGCATTTCTTGCCCCGCATGGTGCAGACTTCGCCGTTCAGCAGCACCTCGCCGGCCTGAATCCGCTCCTTGGCCTCGCCGCCGGTCTCGGCCAGGCCCGCAAATTTCAGCAGGGCGTCCAGCTTGATATATTCGGTGTGAATCACAACCCGTTCCATACCCACAAGCCTCCTCAATCGTTCCTAAACCGCACCGGCAGCACCAGATACAGGAAATCTTCCCCTTCGGCCGGCAGGATCTTCACCGGGCTCAGGGGACCACTCAGCTGGATGCGGACCTGTTCGGTCCGGGCGTTGCGCAGGGCGTCCAGCAGATAGCGGTTATTGAAACCGATTTCAACTTCTTCGCCCTCGCAGGCGGCAGCAAATTCATCCACCACACGGCCCAGACTGGTCTGGCAGCGGACGATGACTTTACCCTCTGTAAAGGTGATGCGGAGGGGATTCTTTAAACGCTCTGTAATAATCAGAGAGGCCCGCTCGATGGTCTCGATGAAGCCCTTGGTGTCCAGCACCGCCTGGGTGCGGTAGCCCTCGGGGATGACGTTCTTGTAGTTCAGGAACTCGCCCTCGATCAGGCGGCTCATGATGGTATAACCCGCTGTAATAAAGACCACATAGCGGCGGTTGGCGCAGATGCGGACCTCGGCCTCGTCGTCGTTGGCCAGCAGCCGGAGCACCTCGTTCATGGTTTTGCCGGGGACGATGATGCGGATTTCCTTGTTGGCGGGGACTTTCCGCTCCACGATGGCCAGCCGGAAACCGTCCAGGGCCACCACCGTCAGGCTCTCGGTGCCGATTTCAAACAGCTCGCCGGTGTGGGCGGGGCGTTTTTCGTCCTGGCTGACGGCATACAGGGTCCGCTCCACCATCTCCCGGAAGGTGCCGGTCTTGATGGTGAGGGTTTCCTCGGCGCCGGTGTTGGGCAGCTGGGGAAAATCGGTGGCGGGCATGCTCTGGATCTCAAACTGGGCAACTCCACCCTGGATCGTTGTTTTTCCGTTGTCAGCCACCGAGATGTTGATCTGTCCGGCCGGCATCCGGCGGACCATGTCGCTGAGCAATTTGGCATTCAGCACGATTTCGCCCGGCTCCAGGACGTTGGCCTCGATGGTGGTGACGATGCCCAGCTCCAGGTCATAGCCGGTGAGGGTCAGGGTGAAACCTTCAGCTTTCAACAGGATGCCTTCCAGCACCGGCACGGTGGACCGGAGAGTCACCGCCCGGGAGACGCCGTCGATGGCGGCGCTCAAAAGTGTCTTATCACAGATGATTTTCAAGATGTGTTCTCCCTTTGCTTGCTCTTATTGGCCGGGGCGTCTGGGCAGACCGGCCGTTTGAATGAAAAAGAGGTGCGTCAGCGCCTCTCTATTAAACTTGTTGCAGTAAAAGTAGTAGGGGCTGGGGATTGTGTGGAAAACTCGGATTTTCCTTTTCCTGACAGAGGTTTTGCTTTTCCACCAGATTGTGAAGGGTTTGTGGACAGTTGGTGGAATCGGGGTTGGCGTCCAGGTTTTTCACAGGCGCTGTGGAAAAGAAAAGTTGAATGTTGAAAACTCGGTGTAAAAAGTGGAGAACTTCTCCGGCCTTCCGGCCCGTTTTGGACAAAAGCAGGGGAGAGGCCCCGGGTTTTCGACTTGTTCTGCCTTTTTTGGGGAAAATCCAACGGCTGACGGCTGTTTCCGGTCAGGCCTTCACGTTCTTGATGATGTCGTCCACCGTCTCCCGCAGGTGCTGGTCGTTCTTCATGTCCCGCTCCATGGTCTTGAGGGAGTAGACGATGGTGGAGTGATCCCGGCCCGAGAACTCCCGGCCGATGTCCTCCATGCTCATGCCGGTGACCTCCCGCAGGATATAGATGGCCACGCGGCGGGCGCTGGCAATGGACGCGTTCCGCTTGGTGCCCCGGATGTCGGTGACCGACACGTTGAAGGTGCGGGACACCTCCCCGATGATCTTTTCCACCGTCACCGGGATGGGCTGGGTCTCGTTCAGGATGTCCTTGATGGCGTTCTGGGCCACCGAGATCACCGGCTGAATGCCCTCCAGCATATAGTAGGCGTTCAGCTTCTTGACGGCGCCCTCCAGCTGACGGATGTTGTTTTTCAGGTGATTGGCGATGAATTCCGCCACATTTTCGGGCAGATCCAGGTGGAGCAGCTCGGCCTTGCGCTTGACGATGGCCACGCGGGTCTCAAAATCCGGCGGCTGCACGTCGGCGGTCAGGCCCCACTCGAAGCGGGTGCGCAGACGCTCTTCCAGGCTCTTGATCTCCTTGGCGGGGCGGTCCGACGCGATGACAATCTGCTTGTGGGCGTCGTGGAGGGAGTTGAAGGTGTGGAAAAACTCCTCCTGGGTGGACTCCTTGCCGGCGATGAACTGGATATCGTCGATCAGCAGCAGGTCGGCCACACGGTATTTCATCCGGAAATCCTCGGTGCTGCCGGCCCGGATGGCGGCGATCAGCTCGTTGGTGAACTGCTCGCAGGTGACATACATGATGACAAAGTCGGGATGGGTCCGCTTGATCTCAATCTGGATGGCGGTGAGCAGGTGGGTCTTGCCCAGGCCCGAGCCGCCGTAGATGAACAGGGGATTGTAGGCCCCCGAGGGATTGGCCGCCACAGCCTGGGCCGCCGCAAAGGCGAACTGGTTGGACGGGCCTTTGATGAAGTTTTCAAACGTGAACTCATAATTGCCCTGGGGGCTGGCGGGGTTCAGGTCATACTGCTGAGCCAGGACCACTTCATGGGGCGGGGTGCTGGGGACAACCAGCTGAATGTCCACGTCAAAGCCAAGGACAGACTTGAAAGCTTCCTTCAGCAGCCCGAGGTAGCGGTCACTCACAATCTTGCAGATGAAATCGTTTCGCACCGACAAGGTGATATGGCTCGAGTCCTCAAAGCTCACCGGCTCCAGCCCGTCGATGTAAAGGTTGTAGGTGGGCTCTGCCATCTGGCCTTTGCAGTAGAGCTGGGCGGCTTCTAATACGTCCTTGAAAGAATCCATAAAAACATCCACTCCATTGAAGTTTTCAACATAGGTACCGATACCCTGTCAGTATAACACAAAATCGCCAAAACGTCCAGAATCGGGGGTCTATTTATATAATGTAATGAGTATGGGCCGCAAACGGGGGTTCCATGCGCCGGTTTGATGTTGTGTCGGGAACGGCGCCTATCCCTAAAATGTTGTGTATGGGGCGGTTTTCAACGGCCAAAAGTGAAAATGTTGAAAAACTTTGCACAGAAAAATTTTGATGGAAAGCGAAAAAATGCTTGACAGAAGGCAAATTGATGCGATATACTATTAAATCGCAAGCCTGTCCCCTCTGGCCCCGCGTTTCAGGGGCGCATTACAGGGGCGCATAACCGACGATCACCCCGCACCCCGGGGGACAAGTTTTAGGAGGATATCACCATGAAGAGAACGTTTCAGCCCAAGAAGCGCCAGCGCAAGCAGGTTCACGGCTTCCTGACCCGTATGAGCACCAAGAACGGCCGCAAGGTCATCAATGCCCGCCGTGCCAAGGGCCGCAAGAGCCTGACTGTCTGATTGCAGCAGTGAGGCCGGCTGCATCCGGCTGCCGCGGCGTCCGGGCTGCCTTTAAGGCGGCCCGCCGAGGAGGCCGCAGGGCGGGCAGTTCCGGCCAGACAATCAAAGAATGCGCACGAAAAAGGCCGCTGATGGAAATTGGTGGCCTTATTTTTTCAGGAAAAACTGGAATTGTGTGAAAAAATTCGGGCGGCGGTCTTTCAAAGCCGCCCGTTTTTTGCTATACTGACATGGTAGGGCCCTGCTTTTCACACAGGACCGGACAAGATAGGAGGCCCGCAGATGCGATACCGTCCGCTGCGGCATAACAGTGAGTTCGGGCGGGTCTATGCGCGGGGCAAGGCGTATGTGGACCATGCCCTTGTGCTGTATGTGCTGAAAACCCGCGCCAAACAAACCCGCGTCGGCCTGACCGCCACCAAGAAGGTGGGCTGCGCCGTCCAGCGCAACCGCGCCCGCCGGGTCATGAAGGCGGCCATCGACGAACATCTCGACTACAACATCGGGGGCTATAACCTGGTGTTTGTGGCCCGCGCCGCCACACCCCGCCTCAAGAGCTGGCAGGTGTCCCGGGCCGTGGCCCGGCTGTTCCGCCAGGCCGGCCTGCCCGACCGGGCTCTGGAACCCGGCGCACCCCCGCCCTCCAGCCTGCCCCCCGCAAGAAAGACCGCCCCGTCCGCCCAGGAGGGGAGCCGTCCGTGAACCGCTGGCAGAAACTCTGCCGGGATGCGCTGTGCGTCCCCATCCGGCTGTACAAGCGTTGGATCAGCCCGGGGCTTGGGCACAACTGCCGGTTCACACCCACCTGCAGCGAATACGCCATCCAGGCCATCCAGGTCCACGGCTGTCTGAAGGGACTGCTGCTGACCGCCTGGCGGATCGCGCGCTGCAATCCCTTTGGCCGCTGGGGCTATGACCCCGTCCCCGAGCCGGGACGGTGGCGCAGTCCCCGCCGGGTGCTGCATCCGGCCCGCAGGCCCAAAAAATAACTTTGCTTCTTGTGACGGCCCGGCAGCTGTGAGCGGGTTGTCCCACGCATAAAAAACGTTCCGCGCTCACAGGCGGGACAGAATGGAAGCGCATATGAATTTTCTCTACATTCTCGCCTGGCCGCTCGGCTACGTCATGGAGCTGATCTACAACATCATCCCCAACTACGGCTGGGACCTGATCATCTTCACCCTGCTGATCCGGCTCCTGAGCATCCCGCTGTCCCTCAAACAGCAGAAAAACATGGTGCGGATGACTGCATTCCAGCCCATGATTGAGGAGATCCAGAAAAAGTACAAGGACAAGCCCGAAAAGCAGCAGGAGGAGATGCTCCGCCTGCAGCAGGATTTCGGCTACAACCCCACCTCGGGCTGCCTGCCCATGCTGCTGAACTTCTTTGTGATGTTCGGCGTCATCGGCGTCGTCTATGAGCCCCTGAACCGCATCTTCCACATCAGCAACGACCTGCTGACCACTGCCGGCACCGCTCTGACCAACCTGGGCATTCAGTTCACCAACATCACCCGGGACAACCTGATCATCGAGCAGATCCTGGCCGGGGAGCAGAGCATCATCAGCATCTTCTCGGACAGCCAGCTGCAGACCATCACCGAGTTCAGCAAGCACATGAGCTTCTTCGGCATCGACCTGACCAAAGTGCCCCAGTACAGCCTGTCGGCCGAGAACCTGCCTCTGCTGATTTTCCCCATCCTGGCTTTGCTCACCAGCTTTGCCTCCACCTGGTACAGCATGAACAGCAGCGGCCAGAAACTCCAGGGCAGCATGAAGGTCACCATGTACCTGATGCCCCTGATGTATATCTTCTTCTGCTTCACCGTTCCCACCGCTTTCTCTCTGTACTACGTCATTTCCAACGTGGTCATGGTGATCCAGAGCGCCGTCATGAAGAAAATCTATAACCCCGCCGAGGTCAAGGCCCAGGTGGCCGCCGAGATCGAGGCCAAGCGCAAGGAACAGCGCCGCGGCGTCAAGAGCACCGTGGTGAAGGTTGTGGACGAAAAGACCGGCCAGACCGTGGAGAAGAACATCTCGGCCAGCGAGATGAACAAGCGCCGTCTGGAGTACGCCCGCCAGCTGGACCAGGAAAAGTACAAAGACGAGAGGACGGTACCTCTGTCTGAGCTGAACAAAACGAAGGAGGAGTGAGCAGAATGATCCGTTCCAAGGAAGCCACCGGCAAGACGGTGGAGGAAGCCCGTGCCGCAGCCTGCGCCGCCCTGGGTGTCAACGAAGACGACCTGAACGTCAGCTATGAAGTTCTGGAAATGCCCCAGAGCACCGGATTTCTGGGCCTGAAGAAGATTCCTGCCCGGGTGCGGGTCATGGTCGAGGAGGAAGACCCGACCCCCGCTCCGGTGGAAAAGCTGGTGGTGAAGGCTGCCGTGAAGGTGGAGAAGCCCGAAAAGGCAGAGCCCGCCCAGCCCGCTGAACCTGCCGAGAAGGCCGAGCCTGCCCAGGCCGCACAGCCTGTGGAAAAGACCGAGCCCGCTGCCAAGCCTGCCAAGAAGCCCGCTCCCGCCAAGGAAGAGGCCAAGGCAGAGCCCAAGGCTGCTGTAACTGCCACTCCCGCGCCGGTGGACGAGACCCCGGTGCCCATTGATATTGAGTCTAACGCCAAGGTGAAAGCCGCGGTGGATTACCTGAAAGAGATTGTGGCCCTGATGGGCGTGGAGAACGTGACCTTCAGCGCCCTGCAGAAGGGTGAGGCCACCATCATCCGCCTGGACGGCGACAAGATGGGCGCGCTCATCGGCCGCCGCGGCGAGACCATGGAGAGCCTGTCCTATCTGGCCAGCCTGGTGGCCAACCGCCTGGAAGGCGATTACATCAAGCTGGGTCTGGATGTGGCCGGCTACCGCGGCAAGCGTGAGAACGACCTGACCGCTCTGGCCCAGAAGATCGGCCAGAAGGTGCGCCGCAGCGGACGCAGCTTCTCGATGGAGCCCATGAATCCCTACGAGCGCCGGATCATCCACTCGGCCATCAGCCAGATGGAAGGCCTGCGCAGCGAGAGCAAGGGCGAGGGCAAGGACCGCCATGTGGTGATCTATTCCACCGAGCCCGGCGCCCAGACCGAGGCCAACGAGCGCCGCAGCCGCGGCGGTCGTGGGGACCGTCGGCCCAGTGACCGGAACGGCCGCGGCCGCAACGATCGTTCGGGCCGCGGCAACGGCAGCCGTTCCCGTTCGGGCGGCAGCCGCGGGCCCCGTCCTTCCAGCGTGCCTGACCGCACTTATGTGGCGGTGGACGCTGCCGACGCCGCACCCGTTGCGCCCAAGCGCAGCCAGCGCGTCGACGATTTCGCCGATCTGGACTTCGGCAAAATCGAACTCTAACCTACTTTTTCGAGAAAAAGTAGGCAAAAAGCTTTTCACTGGGTGCCATCAAGTTTCCGGGTCTCCGGAACTTCCACGGGGCCGTTACGCCCCGGCTCGCTCCCGGCGTTTGCGCCTGCGGCGCGGTATGCAAACACAGCGACCGCGTCCGGCGCAGAAAATTTGGGCAACGGCAACCCGGACCTGCGCCCGGTACGATGCAAAGTGTTAATACACCCTGATTTCCTCTTTTTGCAAGGCCCGGCCAATCCCGGAGAAAAGTGGTCCCATCTGTTTTGCTATAACCGCGCATTGCGGCACCTATAACAGAGAAATTTCCTCGCTCCTTTGGGGGCGGGGAAATTTTGTTTGACAGGGGATGTGTTTCTGGTAGTCCATCGGCTTTGGGGGTATCGGATGTGCGGCTGAAAGGGGAGGGATGAGCCTTTTTCAAAAGGGTCTCGGATTCTCCACAGAACAGGAAATCTTTGTGGAAAACCTGCCCGCAGATTTCAGCGGCCGGGCGGGGAAGAGCTGAATGTATCCGCTGTGTTTGCATCGTACCCGGGCGCAGGTCCGGGTTGCCGTTGCCCAGATTTTCTGCGCTGGACGCGGTCCGCTTGAAAATTTGAACGGCTGTCCTCTTGCGCTTAGCCAATTTTCCCGGCGGGCGGCAATGCGCCCTTGTGAAAATTGGAGCGCTGCGCCAAGCACACCTCGCTGCATCGTCCGCTGGACGCGCTTCGGTGTGCTTGCCCCAACTCCGGCTCGGCTGTTTCTGCCGCAGGCAGCGCCTCGCCTACGTTGCCGGACGTAACGTGAGCGCGGCAAAGTCCGCAACCATCTGTCACCCTATAAGGAGCGGCCAGAGTGGACGGTACCCAGTGAAAAGCTTTTTGGATACTTTTTCTCGAAAAAGTATCGCGATGGAAGGACAAAAAATGGAAAATAGCCATCCAGAGAAGGCAAAATGATACGGGGATGGTTTTGAGAGTGTATCTTTTGAAGAAAATATACAGTTTGGAAAATACAAAAGAGGGAATGTTTTTCCACAGGAAAAGAGAAACCGGTGGAAAATGTACCGCCCGCCGGCTGTATTTCATTTTTTGTCCAAACGTGGTACAATACACACAACACCAAAGGAGGGACACCCCATGATGGAAAACAGTACCATTGCGGCCATCGCTACGCCCCCCGGCCAGGGCGGTATTGCGGTGGTCCGCCTGTCCGGCCCCGAAAGCTATGCGGTGGCGGAGAAAGTATTTCGCCCCGCCGACTCCCGCAAACAGGTGGCCGACGCCAAGGGCTATACCGCCCTGTACGGAACCTTTGTCCACGGGGGAGAAACCTTTGACGACGGGGTCGCCCTCTTTTACCGGTCGCCCCGCAGCTATACCGGAGAGGACGTGGTGGAACTGTCCTGCCATGGCGGCGACGCCGTGGCCCGGCGCCTGGTGGAAGCCTGCCTGGCCGCAGGTGCTGTCCCAGCCGGACCGGGCGAGTATACCCGCCGCGCCCTTTTGAACGGCAAACTCAGCCTCACCCAGGCCGAGGCGGTGATGGACTTGATTTCGGCCGGCGGGCGGCAGGGCGCAGCTCTGGCCAACGCGGCCCGGGACGGCGCCCTGGCCCGGAAGATTTCCGCCCAGCAGCAGATCCTCACCGACCTGCAGGCTCACCTGACCGCATGGGTGGATTTCCCCGAGGAGGACGTCCCCGCCCTGGAAACCGATGCGCTGCGCGCTTCCCTGGAAGAGGTAAAGGCCGGGCTGGATGAACTGATTGAAAATTACAACGCCGCCGCAGTGCTGCGGGAAGGGGTGGACTGCGCCATTGTGGGCCGCCCCAACGCCGGCAAATCCACCCTCCTGAATTTGTTGGCCGGCTTTGACCGGGCCATCGTCACCCCCATCGCCGGCACCACCCGGGACGTGGTGGAGCAGGCGGTCCAGCTGGGAGAGATAAGGCTCAACCTGTTCGACACCGCAGGTCTGCGGGAAACCGACGACCCGGTGGAGGCCGAAGGCGTCCGCCGCAGCTGGGCCAAGCTGGCCGAGGCGGGTTTGGTTCTGGCGGTGTTTGACGGCTCGTCCCCCCTGGCCAAAGAGGATCTGGACCTGGCCCGCCGCTGTGCCGAGTGCCGGGCCATTGCCCTCATCAACAAGGAGGACCTGCCCATCCAGTTTGACGCCGAGGTGATCGCCCCCTATTTCGCCATGGTGATCCCGGTCTGCTGCAAAGAGGAAGGGGCCAGGAAAGTCATCGCCGCGGCGGTGGCCCGGCTGCTGGGCACCGGCCGCATCGACCCCCACGCCGCCAGCCTCTCGGGCCAGCGGCAGCTGTCGGCGGCCCTTCGGGCCCGGGACGGCGTCAACGGTGCGCTGGACGCTCTGGCCACCGGCTTTGGCCTGGACGCGGTGTCGGTCTGTGTGGACGACGCCCTGGACGCCCTCTATGCCCTCACCGGCGAGAACGCCACCGAGGCTGTCATCGACCAGGTATTTGAGAAATTCTGTGTGGGCAAATAACCGGCGCAGGGGAGGGGACCAAACCGGAGCCATCCCCCCAAATGGAAAGGAACTCTATGAACCATCTTGGAGACTATGATGTGATTGTGATTGGCGCGGGCCATGCCGGCATTGAGGCGGCCCACGCGGCGGCGGTGTTGGGCGCCCGCACCGCCGTCTTTACCATGAGCCTGGACGCGGTGGGGAATATGCCCTGCAACCCCAGCATCGGCGGCACCGCCAAGGGCACTCTGGTGCGGGAGGTGGACGCTCTGGGCGGCCTGATGGGATTGGCGGCGGACGCCACCGCCCTTCAGAGCCGGATGCTCAACCGGGGCAAGGGCCCCGCGGTCCACGCCCTGCGGGTTCAGACCGACCGCAAGAAGTACAACGCCTGGATGAAGCACGCTCTGGAACTGACCCCCGGCCTGGCCATTCATCAGGCCGAGGTGGTGTCCATCCAGATTGAGAACGGCCGGGTGAAAGGGGTGGTCACCCAGCTGAACGGGGAGTACGGCGCCAAGTGCGTGGTGATTGCCACCGGCACCAACCTGGGCGGAAAGATCTTTGTGGGAGATGCCTGGTACGCCTCGGGTCCCGACGGGATGCACGCCTCCAATGCCCTCACCGAGAGCCTGCGGGCGGCAGGGCTGCCCCTGCGCCGGTTCAAGACCGGCACCCCCGCCCGGGTCCATCGCCGCAGCATCGACTTCGACAAGCTGGAGCGCCAGCCCGGCGACCCGGAGGAAACCCTGCAGCCTTTCAGCTTCATGACCACCCAGCCGGTCCGCAATCTGGTGGACTGCTACATTGCCTACACCAACCCCGAGACCCACAAGATCATCCTGGACAACATCCAGCGCAGCCCCCTGTACGGCGGCATGATCGAGGGGGTAGGGCCCCGCTACTGCCCCTCCATTGAGGACAAGGTGGTGCGGTTTGCCGGCAAGGACCGGCACCCCATCTTTGTGGAACCCTGCGGTGAGAACACCGAGGAAATGTATCTGCAGGGCGCGTCCAGCAGCCTGCCGGAGGATGTGCAGAACGCCTTCTACCACAGCATTGTGGGCTTTGAGCATCTGGAGATTCTCCGCCCGGCCTACGCCATCGAATACGACTGCGTGGACCCCACCAGCCTGGCCCCCACGCTGGAGAGCCGGCAGGTGGAAGGCCTCTACGGCGCGGGCCAGTTCAACGGCACCTCCGGTTACGAGGAGGCGGCGGCCCAGGGCCTGCTGGCCGGCCTCAACGCCGCCCGCCGCGCCCTGGGAAAAGAACAGCTGGTGCTGCCCCGTCAGACCAGCTACCTGGGCACCCTGGTGGACGACCTGGTGACCAAGGGGGTCATGGACCCCTACCGGATGATGACCAGCCGCAGCGAATATCGGCTAACCCTCCGGCAGGACAACGCCGACACCCGCCTGACCCCCATCGGCCGGGAATACGGCCTGGTGTCGGACGAGCGGTGGGCCCGGTACGAGGAGACCCGGCGGGTGCTGGAAGCCGAGCGGGCCCGCCTCCACGAAACCCACGTCAAGACCGCGCCCCTCCAGGCGGCCATGGAGGCTGCCGGCCTGACCCCCGCCCAGCAGGGCGGTCTGGCGGATGAACTGCTCCGCCGTCCCGAGATCAACTACAGCCTGATGGCCCAGGTCATCGGCTGGGGGGAGGGGGTCACCCCCATGCTGGCCGAGCGGATCGAAACCGAGATCAAGTACGCCGGCTACATCGCCCGCCAGGACCGGATGATCCGGGACATGGCCCGGCGGGAAAAGACCCTCATCCCGGCCGGCTTCCAGTACGAGGGCCTCACCGGCCTGACCCTGGAAGCCCGGGAAAAGCTCAACAAAATCCGGCCCCGCAGCCTGGGACAGGCGGGGCGCATCCCCGGCGTGTCCCCGTCCGACCTTGCCCAGCTGAGCATCGCGCTGGCTGCGGCCCAGAAGAAGGAGGCCTCCCATGATTGATAAAAACCGCCTTGCGGAAAAGTGTTCCACGTGGAACATCACTCTCACCGGCACCCAGCTGGACCAGCTGGACCAGTACGCCGAGCTGCTGGTGAGCTACAACCAGAAGGTCAACCTGACCGCCATCACCGACCCCGAGGGCATCGAGGACAAGCACTTCCTGGACAGCCTGCTGTTTGCCTGCCAGCCCGAGGTGGCGGGGAAGATGGTGGACGTGGGAGCGGGAGCCGGGTTCCCCGGCATCGTCACCAAGATCTACAAGCCCCACCTGGACCTGACCCTGATGGAGCCCACCGGCAAGCGGGTGGACTTCCTCCGGTACGCCTGCGAGACCCTGGGTCTGACGGGGGTCAGCTTTGCCAAGGAGCGGGCCGAGGAGGCCGCCCGCAAGAGCTGGCGGGAACAGTTCGACCTGGTGTCGGCCCGGGCGGTGGCCGCCCTGCCGGTGCTGGCCGAATACTGCCTGCCCCTGGCCAGGGTGGGGGGACACTTCCTGGCCATGAAGGGCGCCTCCGCCGCCGAGGAGCTGGAAGCCGCCCAGGGAGCCATCCGCAAGCTGGGAGGCAAGTACCGGGAGACCCGGGCCTTCCATCTTCCGGGCGGGGACGCCCGCAGCCTGGTGCTGGTGGAAAAAATTTCGCAGACTCCGACCGTATATCCCAGAAACGGCGGAAAAATTGCGAAAGCGCCCCTGAAATAAGGCGGAATATCTCGGCTCGCCTCGAACGGCGGCGAACGATTTTTCTGGAAAGCGCAGCGCTTCTGTGGTACTCTTGAACTGGAAGAGTTTCCCACGGGGGCGCTTTTTGTTTGCGCCCGGGATGGGACTTCACGGGAAGGAGGACAAGCCGTGTTTGACCGCAGAAAACCGGTGGGGAAGGTGGTGGCGCTGCCGGTGGAGCAGATTGAGCCCTCGCCGTATCAGGCCCGCCGCGTCTTTGACCAGGAGGAGCTGGCGGGGCTGGCGGCCAGCATCCGGGAGAATGGGCTGCTGCAGCCGGTGACGGTCCGCCGCCTGGGCCCCGACCGGTACGAGCTGATCGCAGGGGAGCGGCGGCTGCGGGCCTGCAAGCTGGCCGGCATGGACCGGGTGCCCGCCATCCTGCGGGACTATCAGGACGACCAGACCGCCGCCCTGAGCCTGCTGGAAAACATCCAGCGGGCCGACCTGAACCCCTTTGAGCAGGCCCGGGGCCTGCAGGACGTGCTGGCCCTCTGGGGCTGTACCCAGGCCGAGGCCGCCAAGCGGCTGGGGATGGCCCAGCCCACCCTGGCCAACAAACTGCGGCTGCTTCAGCTCACCGCCGACCAGCAGCAGTTCATCCTGGAAAATCACCTCACCGAGCGCCACGCCCGGGCGGTGCTGCGGCTGCCCGAGAACCGCCGCAGCGAGGCCCTCATCACCATCAGCCGCCGCCGGATGAATGCCCGGGCCGCCGACCGCTATGTGGAACAGCTGCTGCAGGAGACCGACACCCCCGCCCAGAAACCCCGCCGCCTGCCCATGGTGCGGGACGTGCGGATCTTTGTCAACACCATCGACCACGCCATCCGGCTGATGACCGACAACGGCGTCCCCGCCACCGCCCGACGGGAGGAGGGGGACGGCTACATCGAGTACACCGTCCGGATTCCCACCGGCCCCGGCACCGGCAAGTGAACCCGGACCACCACCCCGGCTCCGCCGCCGGACAAGCCCTGCTGCAGGGCGGGGGATGGGCCGGACGGCCGGGCCGCTTCTGCGCCGGCCGGGCGGCGTGGACGGGCCTCCGGCCCGCAAACCGATTCCTATTTCAGAGCCTCCGCACAGACCACCCTCCGGTCTGGGGCGGGGGCTTTTTTGTGGGAAAAGGTTCCACGTGGAACATCTTGCGCGGCGGGCCCGGGTCTGGTATCATGGAAGAAAAGGAGGGGATCACCCATGGAGCTGGAACTGCGTCCCCGGACCCAACAGGAGGTCCGCATCTACTTTGCCCGCACCCGGGACCCGGAGATCCAGGCCCGGATTCCCCAGCGCAGCCAGACGGTGGAGCAGGCCCTGGAGGACTACCGCCGGTCCCTGGCTCCCGGCGCGGACAGCTATGGCCGGACGGTTTGGGCCGACGGCGTCTATGTGGGGGACGTCTGGTGTTACTGCATCCACGCCGAGCCCGACCCCGACGCCATGGTCAGCTATTGCATCTTTGAAAAGGACCGCTGGGGGCAGGGGGTGGCCAGCCGGGCGCTGGAACAGTTCCTGGCCGATGCCGGGCCCCGGTTCGGCCTGAAACGGGTAGGGGCTTTTGCCTACGCCGACAACCCCGCCTCGGTGCGGGTGCTGGAAAAGAACGGCTTCGCCATCCAGGAAACGTTTGAGGAGGAGGGCCGCCGGTCCTTCTACCTTGTGCGGGAAATAGAAGAAACAGGGAGGCTGGACAAATGGAATACAGAGTGATCAGCAACCGGATTACAGCGGTGGAGAAGGACCAGGTTCTGGGGGAGATTACCTTCCCGGACTGCGGGCCGGAGACGGTGGTCATCGACCACACCTGGGTGGACCCGTCCCTGCGGGGACAGGGGGTGGCCGGCCAGCTGGTCAAGCGGGCCGCCGACGCTCTGCGGTCCACCGGCCGCAGGGCCCGCGTCACCTGTTCCTATGCCCGGGACTGGTTTGAGCGCCATCCCGAGGAGGCCGACGTCCTGGCGGACGGATGGGAGAAGGACCACGCCGCCTGCCGGCTGGGCCGCTGAAAAGGGCAGAGAAGGCCCCCGCCGAAACCGGGGGCCTTTTTCAGACCCAAATTTTACCGGTTTTTGCCCCATTCCCGGTGTGAATCATTTGACGTTCCCCTGCGAATGGATTATAATAGAGTGCGTAACAAGACTGAGAAATGTTCCACGTGGAACATTGCATGAGAGGGAGGATTCCGGTTCGTGGGTAAGATCATAGCAGTGGCAAATCAGAAGGGCGGTGTGGGCAAGACCACCACCGCCGTCAATCTTTCGGCCTGCGTGGCCGCCCTGGGCAAAAAGGTCCTGATTGTGGACCTGGACCCCCAGGGCAACGCCACCACCGGCTACGGCATCTCCAAGCGGAGCGTCGAGACCGGCACCTATGAGCTGCTGATCGGCGACGCCGAGCCCAGGGACGCCATCCGCAAGACATCCTTCCGGGCCGACGTGCTGCCCTCCAACACCCGTCTGGCGGGCGCCGCCCTGGAGCTCATCGACCTGCCCAACCGGGAGAGCCGCCTGCGCAAGGCCCTGGCTCCCATCCAGCAGGACTATGACTTCATCTTCATCGACTGCCCCCCCAGCCTGGACCTGCTGACCCTCAACGGCCTGTGCGCCTGCGACAGCGTCCTGATTCCCATTCAGTGCGAGTACTACGCCCTGGAAGGTCTGAGCGAGCTGATCAGCACCCTCAAGACCGTTCGCCGCAAGTACAACAACTACCTGGACATTGAGGGCGTGGTGTTCACCATGTACGCGGGCCGGTACAACCTGACCCTGCAGGTGGTGGAACAGGTCCAGAAGTATTTCGGGGACAAGGTCTACCAGACCACCATTCCCCGGGCCATCCGCATTTCGGAGGCCCCCAGCTACGGCCAGCCCATCAACTACTACGAACCCAAGGGCAAGGGCAGCGAGGCCTATATGGATTTGGCCATTGAATTCGTCAAGCGCAACCGCCCGCGGGACCCCCAGCCCCGCCGCCGTCGCGCCAAAGCAGCCAAGCCGGAAACGGCTTGAGAGGGGAGGGTGACAGATGCCAAGAGGAAGAGGCGGCCTGGGCCGCGGATTGGAGAGTCTGTTTGAGGACGCAGCCCCCAGCCTGGAATCAGACGGCGGGGTGCGCACCGTCCCCCTGCGGGAGATTGAGCCGGACCCCGGCCAGCCCCGCAAAACCTTCCCGGAGGAGAGCCTGTCCGAGCTGGCCGACAGCATCAGCCAGCACGGCCTGCTGCAGCCCATTGCGGTGCGGCCCCAGTCCATGGGCGGATACCGGATTGTGGCGGGCGAGCGCCGGTGGCGTGCCTGCCGGCTGGCGGGCCTGACCGAGGTGCCGGTCATCATCCTGGACGTGTCGGATCAGGAGGCCATGGAACTGGCCCTGATCGAGAACCTCCAGCGGGAGGACCTGGACCCCATCGAAGAGGCCTGCGGCATCCGGGAACTGATGGACCGGTGTGAGCTGACCCAGGAACAGGCAGCCCGCCGGCTGGGCAAGAGCCGCAGCGCGCTGGCCAACAGCCTGCGCCTGCTGAACCTGCCCCCGGAGGCCCTGGAACTTTTGAAAGCCGGCAAGCTGACGGCGGGCCACGCCAAAGCCATTCTGGGCCTGCCCAGCCCCGAGCTGCAGGTTCAGGCGGCTCAGCTCATTGCAGAGCACAACCTGAACGTCCGCCAGGCCGAGGAACTGTGCCGCCGTCTGGCCAAGGAGGCCAAAGAGGCGGCGGCCCCGGAACCGGCGCCCCGTCCGGCCCTGCCGGTGGAAGTGGAGGAGAGCCTCCGCCAGACCCTGGGCAATGAGGTGTCGGTGGCCTATAAGGACGGCAGAGGAAGCCTGACGGTACATTTCTACTCGGACGATCAGCTGCGGGCGTTTGCCAACCTGCTGGGCCATTACGAACAGCAGGGGAGCGGGGTGTAAAACCCCGGCGCTCCGGTGCGATTGTTTTTGTGGGAAACCTGAGTGATATAAAGGAGAAATCGAAATGCTTGACATCAAATTTGTCCGTGAGAATCCGGACGCAGTCAAAGAGAACATCCGCAAGAAGTTCCAGGATGCAAAGCTGCCCCTGGTGGATGAGGTCATCGAGCTGGACGGCAAGTACCGCAAGTGCCTGCAGGAAGCCGAGAACCTGAAGGCCCAGCGGAACAAGCTGAGCAAGGCCAACGGCCCCCTGTTCGGTCAGCTGAAGAAGTGCACCGACGAGGCCAAGAAGGCGGAGCTGCAGGCCCAGATCGACGCCAACAACGCCGCCGTCAAGGCCGACGCCGAGCAGCTGGCTGCCCTGGACACCGAGAAGGACAAGATGGCCGCCCGCATCCAGGAGATCATGTACACCATCCCCAACATGATCGACCCCAGCGTGCCCATCGGCCCCGATGACACCCACAACGTGGAGGCTCAGCGGTTCGGCGAGCCGGTGGTGCCGGATTTCCCCATCCCGTACCACACCGAGATCATGGAGAGCTTTGACGGCATCGATATGGACGCCGCCGGCCGTGTGGCCGGCAACGGCTTCTACTACCTGCTGGGCAACATCGCCCGGCTGCACGAGGCTGTCCTGGCCTACGCCCGCGACTTCATGATCAGCAAGGGCTTCACCTATGTGATTCCTCCCTTCATGATGCACGGCAACGTGGTGCAGGGCGTCATGTCCTTCCCCGAGATGGATGCCATGATGTACAAGATCGAGGGCGAGGACCTGTACCTGATCGGTACCTCCGAGCACACCATGATCGGCCGGTTCATTGACCAGACCATCGACGAGGCCAAGCTGCCCCTGACCCTCACCAGCTACAGCCCCTGCTTCCGCAAGGAGAAGGGCGCCCACGGCATCGAGGAGCGCGGCATCTACCGGATTCACCAGTTCGAGAAGCAGGAGATGATCGTGGTCTGCCGTCCCGAGGAGAGCAACGACTGGTACGAGAAGCTGTGGCGCTACTCGGTGGAGCTGTTCCAGAACATGGAGATTCCCGTCCGTCAGCTGGTCTGCTGCTCGGGCGACCTGGCCGACCTGAAGGTCAAGAGCTGCGACATCGAGGCATGGAGCCCCCGCCAGCAGAAGTACTTCGAGGTGTGCAGCTGCTCCAACCTGGGCGACGCCCAGGCCCGCCGCCTGCACATCCGCGTCAAGGGCGCCGACGGCAAGAGCTACCTGGCCCACACCCTGAACAACACCTGCGTGGCTCCTCCCCGTATGCTGATCGCCTTCCTGGAGAACCATCTCCAGGCCGACGGCTCGGTCACCATTCCCAAGGTCCTGCAGCCCTACATGGGCGGCCTTGAGGTGATGGTCCCCAACCACAAGTAATCACCCCCGCAAAAACTTAAAAGCGTTTTCAGCCGCCCTCGGCCCCACAGCGGGACCGGGGGCGGCTTTTTTGTTTGGGCCGGTCACGCCGGCCGGAAGGGAAAGGCTGGGATCATGGCTCCGGGGCGGGGGAAGGGACTGGCTTGGAGAGGCAGCCGGCCGGTATAAAACCGCCCCGGATGGGCTATGCTAAAGGGAGAAACGGCGCCCTGTCAGGACTTGTGAGAAAAAAGTGTACTTTTTTCAAAATACCTGTTGACAAATTGCGAAGGATTGGTTATAATAATGGAGCGTTCCGCGGGAGCGCAAAGATGAATATGGCGGTATAGCTCAGTTGGCTAGAGCATTCGGTTCATACCCGAAGTGTCACCGGTTCAAATCCAGTTACCGCTACCATTTACAGAGTTTCGCTAAAATAAGGGGGACGTCGTCTGCAATAGTGGACGAGGATGTCGGAGATTTTAGCGAAGCTCTGTGTTTCTAAGGCCCGTTGGTCAAGCGGTTAAGACACGGCCCTTTCACGGCTGTAACATGGGTTCGATTCCCGTACGGGTCATATAAAAAGCTCCCCAGCTTAGGCTGGGGAGCTTTTTTATGCTAGCCGTACGTGGAATCGAACAGGGCGGCGGCCCGCAGGCCGCAAAATTGATCCAGTGGATCAATTTTAGCCCGCGGGTATTCCCGTACGGGTCATACGGCCATGCGGGACGTCTCCGCCCGCGTCCGTCTGGTATCCTGCATTCCACAAACAAAAGCACCTCAGCTTGGACAGCCGGGGTGCTTTTTGCGTTCTATGTAGGGTTACTGGTTGGCCTGGTGCAGATAATCCAAAATTTCCTCCGGTTTATACACCAGCACATCCGCGCCGGCGGCCTGCAGTTCTTCGGCCCCGCGGAAGCCCCAGACGGCGCCCAGGGTCACCAGACCGGCGTTGTGGCCAGTGGCGATGTCCACGTTGCTGTCACCCACAAAGAGGGTGGAGGCTTTGGCTGCGCCCAGCTGTTCCATCAGGCTGTAGACCCCGGTGGGGTCGGGCTTGACCGGCACGCCGGGGCGGCTGCCCCGCACCGCCAGAAAGACATCGTGCCCAAAGTAGTGGTCGATGATGCCGCCGCAGAGGGTGTCCGCCTTGTTGGAAAAGACGGCGGTGCGGATGCCTTCCGCCTTGAGGGCGGCCAGCAGCTGGGGGATGCCGGGATAGGGGGCGGTTTTGTCCTCCTTGTGGGCATCGTACCGGGCGGTGAACTGGGCCAGGGTGGCGGCCAGCTGCTGGGGTATGCGGCAGTCCTCCGGGGAGAACCGCTCCACCAGTTTGGGGATGCCGTTGCCCACCATGTGCTTGTACTGCTCCACCGTGAAGGTGGGCCAGTGGTTTTGTTCGCAGACCCAGTTTCCGGCATCGGCCAAGTCGTCGATGGTGTTCAGCAGGGTGCCGTCCAGGTCAAAGAGGATGGTGTCAATCATGAAAAATCCTTCCTTTCAAAAAAGGCCGCACAGGCGCGGGCGTCGGCCAGCGGGATGCTGCGCACCCGCTCATGGAAGCGGCCGGGATAAGCAAAGGTGAGGTTGGCGCGGCCCCGCACCACCGCCCAGGGCGTCTGGGAGATGCGGAGGCACACCACCGGAGAAAAGATGCAGACACACCGCAGGGACATCCGGCGCTGCCGCAGAAAGGTGAGACGGCCGTCGGTGGGCCAGGCTCCCTCCCGGAACATTCCCTCCACCTGGAACAGGAACCAGAGCCCGCAGCCTGCGGCCGGCAGAGCCAGCAGCGGGACGGCGGCAGGCAGGGCCCAGGAGGCCACCAGAAGCAGCAGCACACAGAACCCCAGACAGCCGCCGGCGGGGGCGATCAGGGCCAGGCTGCGGCCCCGCACCTGAGACAGAGAGGCCCGCCGGTTGGGGGGCAGCCGGAAGCTGGGCAGAAGCCGCCGCACCAGTTCTTCCTGGCCGGCCCGGTAGACAAAGAGGGGATCGTCGGCGTTGTAGCATCCGGCGGTGAGATAGACGGGATAGCACCGCAGCAGCCGCGCCACAGGGGACAGCCGCACCTCGGCACAGGTGAGCTGGTCCATCCGGAAGCGGCGTTCCACCCGCAGCAGGAGCCCGCCCCGGCTGGCCAGCACCCCGCTGCCCCGCCAGACCGCATACCGGACGGTATGGCTGAAACTGCGCAGCAGGCTCAGGCCAAAGAGAACCGTCCAGAGGGTCAGGGCCCAGGCCAGGCCGGCGGGCAGCCAGTGGGCCGCCCAGGTCACGGCATGGTCCAGCTGTTCCAGCGCAATCTCCTCGGCGGCGTTGTCTCCCTGCCGCAGGGCCACCCAGACCAGAAACAGGGTGGACAGGCTGTTGGCGCCCAGCAGGGCCAAGGCCAGCCGCTCGCCGCCGGCGGGGTGATAGTATTCCTCGGCGGGGGCAGGCATCAAACGGTCGGCCAGCATCTGGGCGTCTTTGCGGGTGAGGCATAGGGTCACCGCCTGGTTTTTGGGCAAAAGGGTGGGGTAAAGGGTCACCCGGCTGGCTCCGCCCAGCCGGTAGATCACCGGCCGTTCGATCTGGATGGCGGCCAGCTGGCTGGCCTGGATGGTCCGCTCAAAGGAAAAAATCAGATTCCAGTGCAGGCGAAGCACCCCGTCCTGATCCAGCTCCCAGCTGGAGGCCCGCAGCATCACATAGCCCACCAGAGCCAGCAGGCAGAACAGGACCAGATCCTGCGCCAGCGCCGTCCGGAGGACCTCCCATTCCCGGGCAAAGAAAACCTGTACCAGGGGCACCAGATAGAGCAGGAGGGTGTGGCGCAGAAAGCGCAGGGAAAAGAAGGGGTGATAGCGCCGCGGCCCGGTGCCGGTCATAGGACGTCCTCCCCGCCGGCCAGCAGGGCTTCCCCGATGGCGTCGGCCTCCTGCAGGGGGATGCCGGGCAGAATGGCCCACATGCCGGGGGTGAAGATCACCAGGACACAGGCCCCCGCCAGCCGCAGCAGCGGGGTGCGGAAAATCAGGGTGGAGGTGATGCTGTTTCGGGGGATGACCCGCTCCACCGGGAAGGCTACCCCCATGTAGAGGGTCAGGGTGAAATCATCCAAAGTGGCCACCAGGCTGCAGGACCGGATCCACACCCCGAACACCACCCCACACCACAAAGCGCAGAAACCAAAGCCCCATCCCAGCCCCTGCCAGAACAGGAAGGGCGCTGCAATCAGGCCGGGCAGCGCCGCCCAGACACAGAGGACCGCCCTGCCTCGAGGGGTAGGTGTAGACGCAGAGCCAGCGAGATCGAAGAGCTGTTCCATGGCGCGGCCTCCTTTCTGACGCTACAAAAGGGAATGTGTGACGCTTTTATAACGGAACGTTGCGGCCCGGCGGGCCGTCCTGCGTTCCGCCCCTATTATATCCGGATTGGCTGGGAGCGTCAACGATGGAAGGGAAAACCGGCCGGAACCCTCCTTTTTCGCAAAAACCGGGGACCAAAACCATCCGCCCTGCAGAACAAAAGCAGGACCGCCGTCCGCCCCGCTTTGGCTTTAAGACGCAGGAAAGCCCGAATTTTCTTCCAGAAAAGTAGGGGGTTAGGGGTGCAGGCAGGCTCATAGTATGGTATACTGAAAGAATCAATGTGAGAACGTGCGCGTGTGATGGCGCACAGGGAGGAAATTTCTATGTTGATTGAAATCATCAAGGCCCTGCTGATGGGCATCGTGGAGGGCGTCACCGAATGGCTGCCCATCTCGTCCACGGGACATATGATTCTGGTGGAACAGCTGATCCAGTTTGACGCCAGCGATGCGTTTATGTCCATGTTCCGGGTGGTGATCCAGCTGGGCGCCATTCTGGCGGTGGTGGTCCTGTTCTGGGGCAAACTGTGGCCCTTTGGCCTGCGCCATGGCCGCATTACCTCCAAGGCCCCGGTCTGGAGCCTGTGGTTCAAGGTGGTGGTGGCCACCCTGCCGGTGCTGGTCATCAGCCCGCTGGACGACTGGATGGAGGCCAAGTTCTATAATTATATCACGGTGGCCGCCATGCTGATTCTGTACGGCGTCCTGTTCATCCTGGTGGAAAACCGCGGCGCAGCCGCCCGGGTCACCCGCCTGGATCAGATCAGCTACCGCGAGGCCCTCATCATCGGCCTGTGGCAGACCCTGGCCATCATCCCCGGCACCTCCCGCAGCGGCGCCACCATCGTGGGCGGCCTGCTGCTGGGCCTGTCCCGGGCCGCGGTGGCTGAGTTCACCTTCTATCTGGCTATCCCGGTGATGGCCGGCGCATCCCTGCTCAAGGTGGTGAAGTTTGTGCTGGAAGGCCAGACCATGACCAGCACCGAAATCGCCATCATGGTCACCGGCTGCCTGTCCGCCTTTGTGGTGAGTATGGTGGCCATCCGGTTCCTGATGTCCTACGTCAAGAGCCATGACTTCAAGTTCTTTGGCGTCTACCGCATTGCGCTGGGCGTGGTGGTGCTGGCGGTGGCCGCCGTCAGCGCCTTCGGCTGAGCGGGCAGAGAATCCCCGGTTTGTCTTTCCTGACCTGCGGGTTTGTGGTATACTTTCCCATAAGAGAGAATCTTGGGCGGGCTGCCCGCCCGGCCCCAAAGGAGGACAAACAACATGGAAGGTTCTGCTGTATACTATACCGATTTCCGGTGCCCGGTGGGCACCAGCCTGACCGAGAAACTCCGCCGCCTGTGCCTGGCGGCGGGCATCCGCAACATTGAGATGGACGGCCGCTTTGTGGCCATCAAGATGCACTTTGGCGAGCTGGGCAACCTGGCTTTTCTGCGGCCCAATTACGCCAAGGTGGTGGCCGACCTGTGCAAGGAACAGGGCGGCATGCCCTTCCTGACCGACTGCAACACCCTGTATCCGGGCAGCCGCAAGAACGCCCTGGAGCACCTGACCTGCGCCCAGATGAATGGCTTCTGGCCCATGACCACCGGCTGCCAGGTGCTGATCGGCGACGGCCTGCGGGGCACCGATGAGGTGGAAGTCCCGGTGCCCAACGGCGAGTTCTGCAAGACCGCCAAGATCGGCCGTGCCATCATGGACGCCGACATCTTCATCAGCCTGACCCACTTCAAGGGCCATGAGTCCACCGGCTTCGGCGGCGCCATCAAGAACATCGGCATGGGCTGCGGCAGCCGCGCCGGCAAGATGGAACAGCATTCTTCGGGCGCTCCGGCGGTTCAGCGGGAACTGTGCCGCGGCTGCCACCGCTGCGCCAAGGAGTGCGGCTCGGACGCCATCCACTACGATGCAGAGAACAAGGCCGTCATCGACTACGATCTGTGCAAGGGCTGCGGCCGCTGCATCGGCGCATGCAGCTTTGACGCCGTCTATTCCAAGGACAGCAGCGCCAACGAGGATCTGGACCGCAAGATGGCCGAATACGCCGCCGCCGTCTGCGCCGGCCGTCCCTGCTTCCACATCAGCCTGGTGCAGGACATCAGCCCCAACTGCGACTGCCACGGCGAGAACGACGCACCCATCCTGCCGGATATCGGCATGTTCGCATCCTTTGACCCGGTGGCTCTGGATCAGGCCTGCGCCGACGCCTGCCTGGCAGCGACTCCCATTGCCAACAGCCAGCTGGGCCAGAACCTGGCCCGTCCCGGCTGGAACTGCTACCACGACAACTTCAAGGATTCCAACCCCAACATCGAATGGAAGGCAACCCTGGAGCAGGCCGAAAAGATCGGTCTGGGCCAGCGGGCTTACGTCCTGAAGAAAATCTGATCCCGCGCACCTGACTTTTCAACAACAAAGGCCGCAGCCTGTGGAAGGCTGCGGCCTTTTAATTTCCGGTTTTACTGCTGGGGTGCGGGGACGATGGCGTTGAGAACGCCCGCCACTGCGGACCAGTCTTCCTCGGAGCAGGAGGGCGTCTCCTGGACGCCGGCGTCGGACAGTTCACCCTGAACGGCCTTGGGGTCGTCCAGAATCCGCTGGGCGGATTCCTCAATCAGGGGCCAGGCCTCGGCGAAGTTCTCCTGGTCCACCTGTTCCAGCGAATTGAACCACTGGGACAGGCTGTCGTTCAGCGCATCGCTGCTGCGGTTGGCGGCGGCGTTGGCGTCGGCCCATTCCATCATGGATGCGGCGGCGGCCACCGATTTCAGAGAGGTGCCTGCGGTGCCGGGGCCCCAGCCCAGGCTGCCGGCGAAGGCGTCGGCGGGATCGCTGATGCCGTTGAAGCCGTTTTCGCTGCCGTCCACCACGGGCGCGGGGGCCGTGTCATCCTCGCCGGAAGGCACTGCCTGGGAGGTGGGAGCCTCGCTCAGAGCCTGGGAGGAAGAAGAGGACGAGCTGCTGCTGGCAGACGGGGTACAGCCTGCCAGTACCAGCGAGAGAAGGAAAATTCCGCAGCATCCTGCAGCGCAGGTGCGGAACAAATGACTGTGTTTCATATCAAAAAGACCTCCTTTTTGCGCCCTGAGGCGGCAGTCCTTTTATCATCACTCGGATTCTATTATCAGTATACTGTCCCTGCTTCTCCTTGTCAACGGCCCTACTTTTCTGCCCTACTTTTCTGGAAGAAAAGTAGGCAAAAGACTTTTACTGTGTACCATCAAGTTTCCGGGTCTCCGGCAGTTCCGCGGGGCCTTTACGCTTAGGCTCGTTCCCGGCGTTTGGGGCTGTGCCCCGGTACGATGCAAACCCCGACATGGCCTGTTTATCCCAAGTTTCAGCGGCGTTCTGTACCGTATGCCCCCAAAATTGATCAAAGACAAAATCCTCGCTCCGTTTGGGGCGGGGATTTGTACTTTACGGGCTTTTCTGTGGATCACGAATTAAGTCTGGAAAAGTTTGTATCGTACCGGGCCGCAGGCAACGGCAGCGACCACACCCGGTGGATGAAACAGGGAGCAGGGGCCGCGGTCTGAATTTTCAAGCATCATGCTTGATGCGCAGAAAATTCAGGGCACCGCAAGATGGAGCTTTTCTGCGGTTCAGAAAATCAGGCTATGAGGTGGTTTGCATCGTACCGTGCCGCAGGCACAAACGCCGGGAACGAGCCTAAGCGTAAAGGCCCCGCGGAACTTTGGGAGACCCGGCAACTTGATGGTACCCAGTAAAGCTTTTTCTCGAAAAAGCGGAAAGCGGGAGGAGCATAAAGTGCAAATATATTGCACTTTATGCAACTTGTTGGCGATTGACAAGGGTTGGAGGGGTTTGTATAATGAGCTCATAGCGGGGGAAAACGCTGTCCCGGCCTGCAAAAAGCAGGGCTCTGCAAGGCAGAATCCGGGCCCGGCGCCCGCGGGAAACTGTGAGAAAAGGAGCGATGCAGGGATGAAGCCAAAAGAGCGGATGCTGTGCACGCTGGAGGAATTCTCAACGGCGATGCTGTCGGCTCTGGGTTACCTGCCGGTGGCGGGCGTGGTTCTGGCCGTGGGCGCCTTGCTGGCCTCGGCCGGACTGGGAACCTTTATCCCCATCTTGAAATGGGAACCTTTGGCCTTCGTGGGCAATCTGGCCTACGATGCCATGATGGTGATTGTGCAGAATCTCAGCGTGGTGTTCTGCGTTGGGATTGCTTCCTTCCTGGCCCGGAAGGATAAACAGCAGGCCGCCATGATCGCCCTGCTTTCGTATTTGATCTTCCTGACCGCAGGTCATACCACCCTGGACCAGCTGGGCCAGCTGGCCGCCGCAGACCCCAACCTGGGCCTGTACGGCACCGGACAAGCCGTGGTACTGGGCATCCAGACGGTGGATATGGGGGTCACCGGCGGGATTCTGCTGGGCTTCCTGACCGGCTGGATCTATAACCGCACCTGCGGCAAGACCTTCCGCCCCACGCCGCTGCGCATCTATGGAGGGGTACGGTGGTCGTTCCTGTGCATCGGCGGCGCCGCGGCGGCGCTGGGCCTGGCGTCCTGCTTTGTCTGGCCCCCGATCCAAAACGCCGTGGACGGCCTCACCGGCTGGATTGCGGCGGCAGGGGATACCGGCCTGTTTCTGTATGGCTTTCTGGAACGGATTCTGATTCCCACCGGCCTCCATCATCTGGTGTATATGCCCTTTCAGTTCAGCTCTCTGGGCGGCACGCTGACGGTGGGGGAACGGGTCTATGCCGGCGCGTACCCCGTCCTGATGGCGGAATACGCCATGGGGATGCCCTTCTCGGACGGCATCCGCTGGATGTATGTGGGCTTCACCAAGACCTTTGGATATTTCGGGATTGTGGGCGCCTTTATCTTCTGCGCCCGCCCCGAAAACCGCCGCCGCACCGCCGCGGTGCTGGCGCCGCTGCTCCTGACGGCTTCGCTGGCCTCGGTCACTGAACCCATTGATTTTCTGTTCTGCTTTTTGTCGCCGGTCCTCTGGCTGGCCCATGGCGTCATTGCCGGCGTCTTTATGGTATTGCTGGACGTCTGCGGCGTCACCGGCTTTACCAGCGGCCTGTTTTCCTCGCTGGCCATGAACCTGTCTGCCGGCGTGGAACGGACCCATTACCCGGTCCTGTACCTGCTGGCGGCGGCGGAAATTCTGGTGTACTTCGGGGTGTTTACCTTCCTGATCCGCCGGTTCGATATCCGCACCCCCGGCCGGGAAGAACAAGTCCCCGCCGCGCCGAAAGAGGAAAAAGGCCGGTTCCCGTATAAGAAACTGCTGGCCGCCCTGGGCGGCCGGGACAACATTGCTCGGGTGGACAACTGCATCACCCGTCTGCGGGTCTGGGTGAAAGACACCAGCCTGCTGGACGAGGACCAGCTGCGGGCCCTGGCCCCCGAGGGCCTGACCTTCCAGAGCAAGGAAGTACAGATTGTGTTCGGCTTCGATGCCGTGCAGGCCCGCCGGCAGCTGGAGGAGCTGCTGGGCGTGAGCGCCCTTTCACCCTGAAAAACAAGGATTTCTTTTGGCCGCAGGATGCGCCCCGTGGGGGCTGCGTTCTGCGGCCTTTTGAATGGGGGAAGGGGGTGACGGTTGACCGGTGATGCCAAACGCGCTATAATCGGAATACCTTAGATAACATACCGGAGAGGAAGGAATTCCCCGGCCTCTCCCTTTTGGAGGAACCAACATGGAAAACAAGGAACTCTACCGGGACCAGCAGTCCCTGCTGGATGGGCTGTTTGCGTTTCTGGACAAGAGCGTCAGCCCCTTCCACTCGGCTGCCGCGGCCTGTGAAATTCTGGAGAAGGAGGGCTACACCCTCTGCCCCGAGGGCCAGGCATGGCAGCTGAACGAGGGCGGCCGCTACTACACCACCCGCAACGGCACCGCCGTGCTGGCCTGGCGCATGCCGCAGGGCAAGCTGACCGGCTGGCACGCCACCGCCAGCCACAGCGATTCGCCCACCTGGCGGATCAAGGTGCCCGACATCAAGGAGGGCGGCTATCTGAAGGCCGAGACCGAGGGCTACGGCGGGATGATCGCCTCCACCTGGCTGGACCGGCCCCTGAGCGTGGCGGGCCGCCTGCTGGTCAAGACCGCCGATGGCGTGGAAACCCGCCTGGTGGCTCCCGACCGGGCGCTGCTGTGCATTCCCAATCTCTGCATCCACTTTGACCGGGAGGCCAACACCGGCAAAAACTGGAACTACCAGGTGGACCTGCAGCCTATCTGCGGCCTGGAAAACGGCCGTTCCCTGATGGAGATTCTGGCCGCCGAGGCTGGGGTCAGCGCAGAGGATATCCTGGCCCACGATCTGGTGCTCTGCATCCGCCAGAAGGCCGAGCGGGTGGGCGTGGACAATGAGCTGTTCATGTCCGGCCGCATCGACGACCTGGAGTGCGCCTACACCACCCTCTGCGGCTTCCTGGCCGGCGAGGGCCGCGAGGAAGGCCGGGCCGACATCTGGTGCATGTTCGACAACGAGGAAGTGGGCTCGTCTTCCCGTCAGGGCGCCCAGGGCACCCTGATGGCCGACACCATGGCCCGCATCGAGGAGGCCATGGGGGTTACCCGGGAGGAGAGCGTCCGGGCCCGGACCAACAGCCTGCTGCTGAGCGCCGACAACGGCCACGCCACCCATCCCAACCACCCCGAAAAGAGCGATCCCCGCAACCCGGTCCGTCTGGGCGGCGGCATCCTCCTCAAGTACAACGCCAGCCAGACCTACACCACCAGCGGCCTGACCGCTGCCGCCTTCCAGCGGATCTGTGAAAAGGCCGGCGCGGCGGTTCAGATCTTCGCCAACCGGGCAGACGTCCGGGGCGGCTCCACCCTGGGCAACCTGCTGGGCCATCAGATTGCCATTCCCATGGTGGACATCGGCCTGGCCCAGCTGGCCATGCACTCGGCCGTGGAAACCGCCAGCTGCGACGACGTGACCGCCATGGTCAAGGCCTGCACCGTCTTTTATAATACCCCGATCTTCCAGCCCGCCGACGGGGTTTGGAAGCTGGGCCTGTGAGCGGCCCGGTCGGGCGGTTTGCCCCCAGCCCCAGCGGGCGGCTGCATCTGGGAAATCTGGCCTGCAGCCTGCTGGCCTGGCTGTCCGCCAAGAGCCAGGGCGGGCGGGTTGTCCTGCGGATTGAGGATCTGGACGCGGCCCGCTGCCCCCGGGTCTATGCCGACCAGCTGGAGGAGGATCTCCGGTGGCTGGGCCTGGTGTGGGATGAGGGCGGCTCGGACGGTGGCCCCAACGGCCCCTATTATCAGAGCGAATGCGCTCCCATCTATCTGGAAAGCTATCACAAGCTGGAGGAGATGGGGCTGGTGTATCCCTGCTTTTGCTCCCGGGCCCAGCTCCACGCCGCCAGTGCGCCCCACACCTCGGACGGGAACGTGGTGTACCCCGGCACCTGCCGGAATTTGACCCCCGCCCAGATTGCCGAAAAGAGCCGCACCAAGGCCCCCGCCTGGCGGGTGAAGGTTCCCGATGAGGAAGTGACCTTCACCGACCTGTGCATGGGGGAGCACCGGGAAAACCTGCTCACCGGCTGCGGGGACTTTTATCTCCGGCGGGCCGACGGCGTCTTTGCCTATCAGCTGGCGGTGGTGGTGGATGACGCCCGGATGGGGGTCACCCAGGTGGTCCGGGGAGCGGATCTGCTGTCCTCCACCGCCCGCCAGATTTACCTCTACCGGCTGCTGGGGCTGACGCCTCCGGCCTTTGCCCATTGTCCGCTGCTGCTGGACGTGGACGGCCGCCGCCTCTCCAAGCGGGACGGGGACCAGAGCCTGGAAAACCTCCGCAGCCGCTACACCGCCCCCGAAATCATCGGCAAGCTGGCCTACCTCTACGGCCTGCAGCCCGAGCCGGCCCCCCGCACCCCCGAGAGTCTGCTGGACGGTTTTGACTGGGCCAAAGTGCCCAAACAGGACGTCTGCCTCGAGCCGGGCCTGTTCTGATTTTTGCATTTGTTCTGTGATGTTTTGTTCCACGTGGAACAATGATGGAAAAAGCCGCCGCGGAAGTCCGCGGCGGCTTTTTGGTTGGGTTCAGGATTGCAGGATGGCCATGGCCTGTTCAAAGAGAGCCTGCCCGTCGGCCTGCAGGGTGCCGTCGGAGGTCAGGGTGAGACTGAAGGTCCGGACGCCGCCGGCGGTGAAGTCGAGGGTGAGAAAGGTGACATTGGCCCCGCCGGTCAGGTCGTGGGAGGGGTTCTGCGGGAGGAGAACTTTTCGGTAACTCTGGGCCGCAAAGAGATCCACCAGGGCCCGGTAGGCGGGGTCCTCCAAAACCAGCTCGGCGGTGGTGATTTCAGGCTCCCGGATGCTGCTGTAGGTCTCGGTGCGGACCCATGCCCCGTCCGACCGGGCCAGGGAAGTCCGCAGGTCCACCCGAAGCCACCAGAACAGGGCCAGCCCCAGCACAAGGACCAGCAGGCCGGCCCAGAGGGTCCGGCGCAGGCGTGGAGAAGGAGCGGATGGTTTTTGCATGGCGGGGCCTCCTTTCGGGGTGAGAACGCTTTTCTCTATTGTAGGAGATGGCCCGGCCCTTTGTCAATGAAAAAGGCCGCCGCGGAAGCCCGCAGCGGCCTTGAAATATAGGTGCAATCAGATAACCGAGTTTTCCATCCATTTGCCGCTGATAAAGCGGATGACAAAGAACAAAGAGCGGCAGCCCCAGTCCACAAACATACCGGTCCAGATGGCCAGCAGCCCGCCGCCGAAATGTCCCACCAGCAGGTAGCACAGGCCCACCCGGAACAGCCACATGGAGGCGATGCTCACCACCATGGTGTAGCGGGCGTCGCCGGCAGCACGGAGGATGTTGGGCAGGGTGAAGCTGGAGGGCCAGATGAACAGGGAGATGATGTTGAACCACATCATGACTTCCAGGGCGATGGCGCTGGCCTCGGGGGAGAGGTTGAAGAACTGGAGCATAAACCGGTTGCCGAAGAAGAAGGCGGTCAGGTTCATGATCCAGGCGCCTGCATAGGCCAGACCCATCATCAGGCCGCCGTACCGCTTGGCCTGCTTCTTTTCGCCGGCGCCCAGGCACTGGCCCAGCACCGTCAGGGCGCCCATGCCCACCGCGTTGGCGGGGATGTTCAGCAGGGTGGTGGTATTGTTGGCCACGGCGTTGGCGGCGATGGCCGCCGTGCCCAGGGTACTGGTCAGGCTGGACACCGCCAGCTTGCCCACCTGAAACATGCCGTTTTCGATGGCGTTGGGGATGCCGATGACCAGAATCCGGCGGATCAGCTTGCGTTCGGGGCGCAGGTTCTGGATGCTGTCCACCCGCAGCATGCTGGTGGGCCGCTGCAGCAGGAAGATCACCGCCGTACAGGCGATGATGCGGGACAGCAGGGAGGCCAGGGCCGCGCCGAACACCGCCCACTTGAACCCGAAGATAAACAGGGCGTTGCCGCCGATGTTCAGCACGTTCATCACCAGGCTGGACAGCATGCTGATTTTGCTGTTGCCCTGAGCCCGGAACAGCGCCGCTCCGGCGTTGTACAGGCCAATGAAGGGATAGCTCAGCGCCGACAGCAGGAAATAGGTTTCGGCGAAGGCCATGACGTCGTCGTCGATGGCGCCGAAGATGCCCCGCAGAATCATGTGGCGGCCAAACACCACCACCAGGGCCACCGCACAGCTGAAGGCCACCATCACCAGCATGATCTGGCCGGCGGTGTTCTTGGCGTTTTTGGGTTCCCGGTGGCCGATGTACTGGCTGGTGACCACCGCGCCGCCGGTGGCCAGAGCGGTCATGATCTGGATCATCAGGGTGTTGAAGGTGTCCACCAGACTGACGCCCGACACGGCGGCTTCGCCCACCGAGGAAACCATCAGGGTGTCGGCCAGACCGATGGTGACGCTGAGGGCCTGTTCCGCCACCAGGGGCAGGAGCAGGGCAATCAGCTGCTGCCGGGTAAAGACCGGCTTGGATGAGACGGATTCTGTCATGTGAATTTCGATTCCTCCCTGCGCGCAGCGCCCCAAAAAAGGGGACGATATGTTGTATACTACTTTGGATACTATAGCACAAAGCAATAGCCGATGCAAGCGGTGGGAAAACCAAATTTCGCCCCGGTCCTCTGTGCAGGATTTTCGCAGGGGAGCTATTTACCCCCGCGGGCGGATATGCTACAATAAAAACAGGAATGAGAAGGGAAAGCCAGCCCTCCGCGGCCCGTGCAGGAGGCCGGGAGAGGCATTGAATCCAATGGATGGAGGTAAATGAAAACATGCCCAAAGAAGCACATAAAGTGGTGGTCATCGGCCACCGCAACCCCGACACCGATTCGATTTGTTCGGCCATTGCCTATGCGGCCCTCAAGAACCGCACCAGCGACCTGGTCTGTGAGCCCCGCCGCGCCGGCAAGATGAACCAGGAGACCGAGTTTGTCCTCAAGCGCTTCGGGGTGGAGCCGCCCCGGATGTGCACCGACGTCAACCCCAAAATCCGGGATGTGGATTACCGCGAGATGGAGGGCATCGACGGTTCCACCAGCCTGCGCCGGGCCTGGCAGATCATGCGGGACCGGGATATCGACACCCTGCCGGTGGTGAACGCCGACAATGAATTGCTGGGCGTCATCACAGTGAAGGATATCGCCACCGCCAACATGGACGTGTTCGACACGGCGGTGCTGGCCAAGACCCACACCACCTACCGGAACATTCTGGAGACCCTGGGCGGCGAGATGGTGGTGGGCAGTGAGGACGGGGTCTGCACCGCAGGCAACGTCCATATCGGTACCGCCACCCCCGAAATGCTGGAAAACGTGGTGGAGAAGGGGGATATTGTCATCCTCACCAACCGCTATGAGAGCCAGCTGTGCGCCATCGAGCAGGAGGCCTCCCTCCTGATCATCTGCAACGACTCCAAGGTGGGCAAGACCATCAGCCGCATTGCCGAGGAGACCGGCGTCAACATCATGACCGCCCCCTTTGACACCTATGCGGCGGGCAAGCTCATCAGCCAGTGCGCCCCTATTTCGTACTATATGACCAGCGAGAATATCCTCAAGTTCACCCGGGTGACCCCGGTGGCGGATGTGACCCGCGTGATGGCCAAATACCGCCATCGTTATTTCCCGATTCTGGACGAGAACGGCAAATACTGCGGCATGGTCAGCCGCCGGAACATCATCAACCTGCGCAAGCGCCGGATGATTCTGGTGGACCACAACGAGGCCACCCAGGCGGTGGAAGGTTTTGACCAGGCCGAGATCCTGGAGATCATCGACCATCACCGGATCGGCAGCCTGGAGACCAGCGGCCCGGTGTATTTCCGCAACCAGCCGGTGGGCTGCACCTGCACCATCGTGACCCAGATGTACGACGAGCAGGGGGTGGAGATTCCGCCCCAGATGGCGGGCCTGATGATGGCCGCCATCCTGTCCGATACCCTGATGTTCCGCAGCCCTACCTGCACCCCGCTGGATGAGGCCACCGCCCGGCGGCTGGCCACCATTGCCGGGGTTAACCTGGAGGACTTCGCCGCCGAAATGTTCGAGGCCGGCGAGCGGCTGGACGGCAAGACCCCCGAGGAAGTCTTTTTGCAGGACTTCAAGGTCTTTATGTGCGGCGACCTGCGGTTCGGCGTGGCCCAGGGCAGCTACATGACCCACTCCAACCTGCAGGCGGCCCAGTCCCTGCTGATGCCCTATCTGGAGGAGGCCCGCCGCAAGCAGAACGTGGAGGACCTGTATATGATGCTGACCGAAGTGCCCCGGAAGGAGAGCGTGGTCATCTGCACCGGCCGTCACGCCCCCGAGATGCTGCGGGCTGCCTTTGACAGCGAGCCCCAGGAGGATGGCAGCTGGGTTCTGCCGGGTGTGGTCAGCCGCAAAAAGCAGTTCATCCCCGCCATGATGGACGCCTATCAGGAACTGTAAGAGAGACACCGGGAAAGGCCAGGTGAACAGGAACCGTGTTTGACTTTCTGAAACAAAAAGACCGCACCCCGCCCACTCTGCCGGAAGGGACGGTGCGCCGCCGCTACCGGGTGTCGGGCCGGGTGCAGGGGGTCGGGTTCCGGTACCGGGCGCGGTACGCCGCCGGCCAGCTGGGCCTGACCGGCTGGGTGGAAAACGAGGACGACGGCACCGTCACCCTGGAGGTCCAGGGCGATCCGCAGCTGTTTGACCGGATGTTTGATATGATCGCCGCCGGCGGATATATTGAGATCACCGGCATCCGGTCGGAGGAACTCCCACCCGACCCCTGGTCCCGGGGCTTTTCGGTCAGAGGCTACTGAGCCGAGCGCGTCCAGTGGACGAAACAGCGAGGCGAAGTAGGCGCAGCGCTCCAATTTTCACAAGGACATTTATGGCCGCAGGGAAAATTGGCTAAGCGCAAGAGGGCCGCCCGCCTGAGGCGGGGGGCGTTTCCCCCCCGACCTGCGGTCTGTCCTCTTGCGGTTCCCTAAAGATTCGGCGCATCGGAATGGATGCTTGAATCTTTAGACCGCTGCGCCAACGGCAGCTCCTTGTTTCGTCCGCAGGACGCAGTCGCCGCCGTTGCCCCGTAGGGGCTCAAGACATAAAGATTGCCCTTTTTCTCAAGGGCAATCATAACCGCAAAGAAAAAGCTCCCTTATCCGGCCGCAAAGTCGGATGGGGGAGCTTTTATTCAGGTAATGTCTGCGTTGTCAGACTCAAAATCTTGGAGAATGAACATTTTATAGGCTCTATGGGCAATGGCTTTTGTTTCTACAAAATCAAAGCCACCGCCTATTACTCCGCCAATAACCGGGACAGCTTTACCTATATTGATCAAGCCTTTTGTCCCAAACTTGGTAAACAGACGAAAACCAACGCGCTGGTTGATTTTAATCAGGACTTCGCCTGGAATTTTTTTAACCATATTTATAGCAACCTTATTGCCAATTTGAATGCCAACCTGTTTAAGTACTTGGTCAATAGAAATGCCTGCAAGACAGGCATAAACCAGAGTTTGTACCTGATCGCTGTTGATATCGTATCCTCCCATATAAGCAAGACATGAAATCATTCGCATTTGTACATAAAGAACGCTGCTGACGTTGGCAGGGATTGCGACGGGGAGGGTGATTAAACCACCCAATCCTGCAAGAAATCCGGAAGTGGTGCATTTGGCAATTTGATATTTGATGAAAGCTTCAGCAGATTCTTCGACACTGGAATACTTTTGCAGATAATCGTCTGCCATTTTATTAATAGGTGGGCTGATTTTGTCAATGCCGTGGATCGAACTGTCATAAAGTTTGCCAAGCATCTGCATGATTTGATCTGGGGTCAGGGCAGCAGCTTTGGTGCTCATAGAATCCTCCATATGTTAATGAAAATAGTATCTGGACGGGGATGATCCCCTGAAAGAAAATGTTTTTTTCGCGACCAATGCAATCATACCACTTTTTGAGCGTTTGGGCAAGAAAAACTGCCGCAAATCGAATATTTGCGGCAGTCAGATTCAGGCCAGGATTTTCAGGGGGCTGTTTTCGGTCCAGATGGTGCCGTTCAGCAGGCGGGTCAAGGCCAGGGTGCCGTTGGCGGACACCCGGGCGGGGTCCAGGGCGAAGAAGTCGCTTTCCTGGAGGTTGTTGGGGTCAGCGGCCGTGTCAAAACCCACCACACAGACCCAGTGACCATAGGTGGAACTGGTGGAGATGTGGGGATAGTTCACCACATCCCAGCCGCTGCCGGTCAGATGGTATTCCTTGGTGGAGGTGCGGTTGGTGTGCTTGGAGACGCCGCTGACGGTGGTATTCTGCAGATGTACAATCACCGGATGGCCGGCGGCCAGCTCGGTGTAGATTTTGGTGAGACAGGCGGACAGGTCGCCGGAAAAACCGGTATAGCCGCCCGCCGACCAGACCGCGCCATTGGACCACATGCCGGCGCCGGAATTGGTAGCGCCGTCCAGAATGGTGCGGGCGTACCGCAGAGCGTAGAGGCTGCACTGGCCGGGGGCCTGGTTGCCGATGGAGAGGATCTGGGAGGTGTCAAAGGACAAGACCTGGATGCCGTACCAATTTTCGAGGCTGGCGCCGAAGGCGCGGGGCAGACAAGTCAAACACAGCGACAAAACAAGGAAAAGCGCTGCCAGACTGCGGCGGACCGGGGCGGCTGAGTGCATGGGGAAAGCCTTCTTTCTGGTTTGATGTTCACAGTTCGGCAAGAGCCGACTGCCAGAAAGAAGTATACTATGAAAAAATGGTGAAAATGTGAGAGCCCCGGCGGATCGGGCGGAAAAATTGCGCCCGGTTTTTTGGTAAAGATTCACAATTGCCGCCGCCGCCCGGCGATGACAAACCAGCGCGGCTGTGTTATAATGAAACCTGTTCCAGCAAAATCACGTCGTGAAAGGAGAAGCTGTTATGGAACCGCTCATCAAGTTCTGGCTGTTTCTGTGCCACTGGGTGGAGTTTGACACCAGCGAGGAAAAAGAGACCATCGACGACATCCTGGAAACCCTCTCCCGGGCGGGCCTGCCCTATAAAGTCCGCACCCGCCGGAACAAACAGGGCCAGGAGGAGTACGTCCTTTACGTCAAAAATGCAGACCGGGACTATGCGCGCTACTGCACTGGCTGGCGGCCCTTTTAAAAGGCCCGCTGCGTCCGGCCTGCCTCGGCAGGCCCCATCACTTTGAAAGGAATATTTCCCATGAACAAACACAAGACCCTCTGCGCCGCCACGGCGCTCCTGCTGGCCTGCGGCCTGCTGTTTGCCGGCTGCGGCCAGGCTTCATCCGCGGCTTCTTCGGAGGCGGCGCCGGCCGCCTCTTCTTCCGCGGCTTCCCCGGAGGAAAATGCAGCCTACAGCTATACCTTCACCGATGACCTGGGCCGGGAAATCACCCTGGACGCCGCCCCCCGGCGGGTGGCTGCCACCATCGGCAGCTACGCCGATATCTGGTGCACCGCCGGCGGCAAGGATACCCTGTGCGCCACCGCCTCGGATGCCTGGACCGACTTTGATCTGGGCCTGTCGGAGGATGTGGTGAACCTGGGCGGCGCCATGTCCACCAGCGTGGAGGACCTGCTGGCCAGCGAGCCGGACCTGGTTCTGGCCAGCACTAACACCTCCTCCAACCTGGAAATGCAGTCCATTCTGGAGTCTGCCGGCATTCCGGTGGCCTACTTTGGGGTGGATACCTTTGAGGATTATCTGCGGGTGCTGAAGGTCTGCACCGACCTCACCGGCTGCCCCGAAAACTATGAGACCTACGGCACCCAGGTGGCCCAGCAGGTGGAAGACGCCCGGGCCAAGGCTGCCGCAGCCCTGGAAACCCAGGACCCGCCCACCGTCCTCTACATCCGCGCCGCGGCCTCTCTGGTCAAGGCCAAGAGCTCCAAGGGCAACGTGCTGGGCGCCATGCTGAAGGACCTGGGCTGCATCAACATTGCGGATCAGGATGAGACCCTGCTGGAGGATCTGAGCATGGAGGCCATTCTGGCCGCCGACCCGGACAAGATTTTCTTTGTCCTGCAGGGCGCCGACCCTGAGCCGGCCCGGGTCCAGCTGGAGGGGGCCGTCCTGTCCAATCCCGCCTGGCAGCAGCTGACCGCCGTGCAGGAGGAGAACTACTACTACATGGACAAGGACCTCTATCACCTCAAGCCCAACGCCCGCTGGGGCGAGGCCTATGAGCAGTTGGTGGACATCCTCTATGGCGCATAAAAAGACGGTGCTGGGGGTCACCGTTCTGCTGGCGGTGCTGGCAGCGGTGCTCAGCATCTGCGTGGGCGCTGTGACGGTGCCGCCCGGGGACCTTCTGGCCGCCCTGACCGGAAAGAGTACCGGCACCGGCACCGCCATTGTGCTGTATGTCCGCCTTCCCCGGACGGTGGGATGCCTGGTGTCGGGGGCGGCGCTGGCGGTGGCGGGCGTGGTGATTCAGACCGTGCTGGCCAACCCGCTGGCTTCTCCCAACGTCATCGGCATCAACGCCGGCGCCGGCGCGGCGGTGGCCCTCTGCTGTGCGGTGGCCCCCACCGTAGTGGGCATTACCCCGGTGGCCGCCTTTCTGGGAGCCTTTGGCAGCGCCATGCTGGTGCTGGCCATTTCCCAGCGGGCGGGTTCCTCCCGGATGACCCTGATTCTCACCGGCGTGGCTCTGTCCAGCATCTTTTCCGCCCTGGTGGACCTGGTGGTGACCCTGGCCCCCGACGCCCTGAACGGGTATTCGGATTTCCGGGTGGGCGGCCTGGGCAGCGTCACCATGGCCCGGGTGGGCCCCGCCGCCGCGGTGGGGCTAATCTGCCTGGCGGGCGTCCTGCTGCTGACCAATGAGCTGGACGTGCTGGCTCTGGGCAGCGAGACCGCCCGCAGCCTGGGTCTGCGGGTGGGGAAGATGCGGGTGATTCTGCTGGCTCTGGCCGCCGGTCTGGCGGGAGCCGCCGTCAGCGTGTCGGGCCTCATCGGCTTTGTGGGACTGATTGTGCCCCACCTCATCCGCCGGTTTCTGGGGGAGGAGAGCCGCCCGCTGGTGATCGGCTGCGCCTTTGGAGGCGCGGCCCTGCTGACCGTCTGCGACACCGCCGCCCGCACCCTCTTTGCCCCCTATGAAATCCCGGTGGGCGTGGTGCTGAGCCTGGGCGGCGGGCCCTTCTTCATCTGGCTTTTGCTGCGGCAGAAAGGGGGACGGCGGCGTTGATCGAATGTTCTCACCTGAGCGCAGGCTACGACGGCCGCCCGGTGGTAGAGGACGTGAGCTTGTCCTTTCGGCCGGGGGAAGTGACGGTGCTGCTGGGGCCCAACGGCTGCGGCAAAACCACCCTCCTGAAAACCGCCCTGGGTCTGCTGGACCCGGTGGCGGGACAGGTCCTCTACGATGGGACCGACCTGGCCGCTATGACCCCCACCGAGGCCGCCCGCAAGGCCGCCTATATGCCCCAGAACCGCCCCGCGCCCCGGATTGACGTCCGGCGGATGGTGCTTCACGGGCGGTTCCCGTACCTGTCTTTCCCGCGGCAGTACCGGGCCGCGGATTATGCCGCCGCCGATGCGGCTCTGAAGGCTGCCGGCGCCGCCGACCTGGCGGGCCGGATGATGGATACCCTCTCGGGCGGCCAGCGCCAGAAGGTCTATCTGGCCATGGCGCTGGCTCAGCAGGCCCCCACCATCCTGATGGACGAGCCCACCACCTGGCTGGACCCCAAACACCAGCTGGAAGTGATGGCCACCGCCCGGGATCTGGCCGCCGAGGGCCGGGCCGTGGGCCTGGTGTCCCATGAACTGAGTCTGGCCCTGCGGACCGCCCACCGGGTGGCCCTGCTGGCCGGCGGCCGGCTGATGGCTCTGGGCACCCCCGAGGAAGTCTGGCAGTCAGGGGCGCTGGAAGAGGCCTTCGGGGTCCGGATCGGCCGGATTCAGGCCGAAAACGGCTGGCACTACTATTACCTGTGACAAAAAGAAAAATCCGCATGTTTCCAGCCGGAAACGTGCGGATTTTTTGTTGCAGAATGATCTTGCGGCGGGTTACCAGAGGGGCAGCTCCTCGCCCTCCTCGTTGACCAGCGAGACGCGGCCGTTGCTGAAATACCAGCCTTCGCCGTAGAGGGTCTCGTGGCCGTCCGCGCAGAGAATATAGGACCCGTCGGGCAGGCCCATGAAGGGACGGCGCTTGCTGTCGGCCAGGGCAATGTCCATCAGGGACTGACCGTCCACCGACAGGTCTTTGGAGTACTGATAGTGGGGCCAGATGCTCACATAGCTCAGGCCCAGGCCCGACATCCAGCGGCTGTAGAGGGGATCGGTGGCTTCGCCGGCCTCCTCGGGCTGGGCGTAGACGATGCGGGCGGCGTTCATGGAGCCGGCGCTGATGCCCACCGCAATGCCTTCGTAGCTCTGGATCAGGGCAGGCAGGCCGATCTCAGAGAAAAAGCGGTTTTGGGTGGGAACGTGGCCGCCGCCCAGAATCAGGAAATTGCACCGGGTCAGCAGTTCGCCGATCTCGTCTTTATTGCGGCTGTCGCAGGGAGTCAGACCGTCCAGACGCAGCCCTGCCCGGGCAAAGCAGCCGGCGAAAAAGGCGCAGGCCTCGTCGTTGGCGGCATGGGCTTCGGGGTCGGCCGCCAGATACAGCCCTTCGGGGGGCTCCTCGGGCCAGACAGCGCGCAGCTTGTCAACAAATTGGTTTTTGGGGTCCAGAGCAGCGGGCTGAGGGCCGGGTTCGAAGGGGCAGCCGGTGGGGCTGCTTGTCAAAAACAGGGTCATACGGATTCCTCTTTCATGGCCAGAAACAAAAAGCTACATCCGGCGGCGCAGAGCCGGCCAGTATGTACAGCGGTACTATTGTAGCACAAAACGCCGCAAGTGGGGAGTGCAATTTCCACCAAAAGAAAAAGTTTCACTTTTCACAAAACGCACAAAAGTGAAACTTTTCCGGAATATTCTTTTGTTTTAGTCCTCTTTGTAAAGGCCGAAGAGGTCCAGCAGCTTTTCCCAGAAGGTCAATTCCCTGGCCGGCTCTTCCTGGGCGGATGCACTTTCGTCCAGGGCGATGGGCTGGGTCTGGAGGGCAAACTGCAGGGCGGTGACGTTGGTGTTCTGGCTGGAAGTGAAGGAGGCGGGTGCCTGGCCGCCCGACAGGGCGTCCAGCAGGCTGCTCAGTTCCTCATCCAGATGGAGGCTGCTGGTTTCAGTGTAGAGCTGGTGCGCGCCCGCCACCAGCAGGGCCGAGGCGGCGTTCAGCTGCTGCGCGCCGGCCAGAATCTGTTCCACGCCGGCGGTGTAGGCGTTGACGCCGGTGTCGAAGGTGCCGTACTGGGTGGCCAGGGTGGTGACGGCGTCGGACAGCAGGGCCAGATTCTGGAGCATCCCGGTGAGGATGGAGGCCATGGCCTGGATGCCGCTGTCAAAGGCGGCGTATCCCTCCCGCACTGCGGAAGTGCCCTGGCGCAGGGTGCCGATGCCCTCGCTGACGGTGTCCAGATAGACCTGGACCGCTCCGGCCAGGGCGGCGTTGCCCTGGAGCAGCAGGACAATCTGGCTGATCTGGTCGCCGATGCCGAAGGGCAGGCCGGTCAGATTTTGCAGCATGGCGATGGCCTGGGCGTTGCCGGCGGCCAGGGTGTCCAGATCCAGGCCGTTCTGGGCCAGAATGGCTTTGAAGGCGTCGTAGTTCACCTGGCTGTCCAGCTGGGCCACGCCGTCGTCCAGCTGGGCCAGACCGTTCCCGATCTGGCTGGAAGCAGTCAGCAGGGCATTCAGCTGGTCGTTGGAGGCGGAAATCCCCGACACGGCGCTCTGCAGCTGGAGCAGAGCGCTGTGGATGGCGGAGGAACCGCTGGTCAGCAGGCCGGACTGTTCGTTCAGCATGGCCAGGCCTTCCTCCAGGGCCGCGATGCCCTCGCTGAGGGCGGCGGTGCCTTCGTCCAGCTGGCCGGTGCCGGTGGTGAGCTGGTTGATCCGGTTGGTCAGGGACACCCCGTCGATGTCCAGCTTGAGCTGGAGCAATACGCCGTTGAGGGTGATGGCCGGCATGGTGAAGTTGGTCACGTCGGCGGCCACTTCCACCTCGCTGGTCTGGCCGGGCAGCAGGGTAAAGACAATCTGCCGCTGGCTGCCCACGCTGGCGATGGTGGCGCCGTCGGCACGGATGTTGGAGGCGTTGGCGGTGTCCAGGGTGACGGTGGTCTGGAGGGCGTACTGGTCAAACCAGTCCCCCGGACAGTCGGGGTTGGGGATGACGTTGATGCGGATGATCAGCGCGCCGCTCTGTCCCGCCAGTTCCCCGGCGGTTTTCTCGACGCCGTCCAGAATGTAATGGACCTCAATCAGCCAGGGCAGCGGGGTGGAGGGGTCCATGGTGCCCTCGTAATACACCGGTCCGTCGCCGGCGGGGGTCACCGATACCGTGTTGTCCCCCTGGGTCAGGGGATCGGTGGTGGTCATGTTGCGGACGGCGGTGTAATTGCCGTAGTCGGTGATGGTGTCGCCGGCAGAGGCCTCAAAGTGGTTGACGGCATAGATGCTCTGGACGCTGCCATCGGCGGCCAGCTTGCCGTAGATGACCTCCTCTTTGGGCAGGTCGTTGACGGCGGGAGCCTCGTCGGCTCCAAAGACCGGCAGGGCTGTGGTGCACAGCACCGCAGCCGCCAGCAGTGCCGCGGCGGCGCGGCGGGAAAGGGATGCAAGTTTCATGGGGTTCAGCCCTCCTTGGGCACAGGGGCGGAAGCCCCGGGCTTTTTGCGGGTGATGAGCGGGTCAATGAGATAGAGGATGCCGGGCAGGGCCAGCAGCACGATGGTCAGGGAAGCGATGCTGCCCACACCCAGGAAAGTGCCCAGCTGGCTCAGCAGCTGGTTGGTGGAGATGGCTCCCATCAGGAAGCCCACCACCGCCAGGCCGCTGCCGGTGGTCAGCACCGAAGTGGTGACGGTGGCCACGGTGGAGGCGATGGCCGGCTTTTTGTCCATGGTCTCCCGGTATTCCCGGTAGCGGTCGGAGAACAGGATGGCGTAGTCCACCGTGGCGCCCAGCTGCACCGAGCTGATGATCAGGTAGGCGATGTAAAAGACGGTGGTTCCGGTGAAGTAGGGCAGGGCCAGATTGAACCAGATGGCGGTCTCGATGCTCAGCACCAGCACAATGGGCAGCACCAGACTGTGTTCCATGGCCAGCAGGATCAGGAACACCGCCGCAATGGCCACCAGATTCACCTTGGTCATGTCGCCGGTGATGGTGTCCATCAGGTCGTAGGTGCTGACCCCCTGGCCGGCCAGATACCAGCTGTCGGGGTAGTATTCCTGGGCGATGGACCGGACGTTCTCCACCAGGGCAAAGGCGGCGTCTCCCTCAAAGTCGGCGGCCACCGAAATCACCATCCGGGTGTAGCCATCCGAAACCAGCTGGGACAGGGTGGCGTCGTCCAGATATTCGGGGGGAATTTCGGGCCCGGCGTTGTCCACATAGGAGATGATGCTGGTGACCTCGGGCAGGCCGTGGAGGGCGTCGGACAGCTCGCTCTGGGTGGCGGTGTCCCCGGCGGGGACCAGCAGGACATAGGTGTCGCTCTGGCCGAAGGTGTCGTCGATGGCCTGGGTGTCCCGGCCCACCTTGGTGTCGGTGCCGAACATATGGCCGGCGCCGTAGTAGTAGGTGTTGGCGTTGGAGGCCAGATAGGAGGGGACCATCACAATGACCAGCACCGCCACCATGGGCAGCATGATCCGGCTGACAAACCGGCCGAAACCATGGAAGCTGGGCAGCAGGGGCTTGTGACGGGTGCGGTCCATCCAGGGCAGGGCGGTGACCACCAGGGCCGGCACAAAGGTAAAGACGGTCACCAGACTCAGGGCGACGCCCTTGGCCAGAGCGCGGCCCAGGTCGGGGCCGATCTGGAACTGCATCAGGATCAGGGCCACAAAGCCGATGACGGTGGTGAGGCCGCTGGACAGGATGGAGGAGGCCGACTTGGACAGGGCTTCCACCATGCAGTCCCCGGGGTCTGCGCCGGGCCGGGCGGCCCGCACTTCCTCAAACCGGTGAATCAGGAAGACCGAATAGTCCAGCGACACCGCCAGCTGCAAAATACTGCCGGCTGCGCTGGTGACAAAGGAGATCTCCCCGAACATCAGGTTGGTGCCGTTGTTCAGCAGGATGGCCACACCCATGCCGATCATAATCAGCAGGGGTTCGGCCCAGCTGTTGGTGGTGAGGCCCAGAATGAAGAAGACGTACACCACTGCAATGGCGGCGATCTTGGCCACCTCCACCACGGTGGAATTGGTGGCCGCGGCGGTGGAGACTGCCGAGCCGGTCAGGGCGCCCTGGTCGCCCAGCAGCTGGCTGATGGCGTCCACCGCCTCGGTCCGCTCACTGTCCAGGACCGTGATGGTAAAGAGGGCGGCGCCGTCCTTGTAGTAGGCCTCCACCGTCTTTTGGTCCTGCATTTCCAGGGGGACGGTGACGTCCACCACGTCGTCCAGCCAGGTGACGGCGGTGACGCCCTCCAGCTGGGAAATCTGCTGTTTGTAGGCCAGGGCCTCCGGGATGGTGACGTCCTGCACCATGGCCCGCACGTTGGGGATGCCTCCCGCAAAGGCGTCCTCCATCACCTCAATGGCGGTGGTGGAAGGGGACGTGGGGGGAAGGTAATCGTTGATATCGTAGTTGACCGACACCAGCATCCACAGCACGGCGCACAGGACCGATGCGATGGCATAGCCGGCCAGCACCTGTTTGCGGCGCCGGACAACGGCGGCAAAAAAGCCTGTTCCTTTCATGAAGCGGTTCCTTTCTAAAACGTGTTCCCGGGGCAGAGTCTGCGCCGGAACATTCTGCCCTTTATTATAAGAGTTTTGCCAGAGAAAGGGAATGAACAACCTGTGAATTTTTTTGTACATAAGATAAGGTTTGTTAAAGGGGGACTGTATCTTGCAAAGCCGGGGGCCGAACCGTATAATAAAAGAAAAAAGCAAAGGAGAGTCATACCATGGAACAACTGTATGAAAAAGCCTCTGCCAGCGCGGCTTACCTGAAGGAGAAGCTGCGCTTTGATCCCAAGATTGCGGTGGTTCTGGGCTCCGGCCTGGGAGACCTGACCGCCGATTTCACCGATACCCGGGAGATCCCCTATGGGGATATTCCGGGCTTCCCCCAGTCCACGGTGGCGGGCCACAAGGGCGCCCTGCTGGAGGGCAAGCTGGGGGACACCCCGGTGCTGGCCATGGAGGGCCGGTTCCATTTCTATGAGGGCTACACCATGAAGGAGGTCTGCTATCCCTTCTATGTGTTCAAGCTGCTGGGCATCGAAAAGGTGGTCCTGACCAATGCCGCCGGCGGCGTCAACCGCACCTTTGAGCCCGGCACCCTCATGCTTATTACCGACACCATCAACATGATGGGCACCAACCCCCTCATCGGACCCAACGACGAGCGGTTTGGCCCCCGTTTCCCGGACATGACCGAGATGTTCAACCACCAGCTTCTGGACCTGGCCAAGAGCGTGGCGGACGCCCAGGGCATCGAGTACAAAGAGGGCGTCTATCTGGGCTTCATGGGTCCCTGCTATGAGACGGCCGCCGAGATCCGGGCCTTTGCCGGCATGGGCGCCGATGCCGTGGGCATGAGCACCGTGCCCGAGGCCATGGTCTGCAACTATCTGGGCATCAAGGTGCTGGCGGTCAGCTGCATCACCAACATGGCCACCGGCATCCAGACCGTCAAGCACAGCCATCAGCGGGTGCTGGAGATTGCCAACGCCGCCGGCGAACGGATGTGCCGCTGGCTGGGCGAAGTCATCCAGAAGATGTAAGCCCTATCTGCATACGATACAAAAAGCGCCCCCGTTCCGGCGTCAGCCGGGGCGGGGGCGTTTGGATTAGCGGGAGGCGGGGGAGTCCTGTTTTTCGCGGAACAGGGTCCGGAAAATCAGCCGGACCAGAGGGCCGCAGTAGCACAGCTGCCACAGCAGGGCGCAGGGCAGGTTCATGCCCCAGGTCTGGACCCACACCGCGAAGGTGTGTTCTTCCTTAAACAGGATGGTGGCGATCAGGCTCATGATGGGGCACATCGCGCAGCAGATGCACCAGGAGATGGCGTAGGAGATGAACTGGGGGCGGTCGTCCGGTTTCATGAAGGTGAAAGCCAGCCAGTGGGCCAGGTTGTCCACCACGAAGAATTCCAGAACAAAGGCGATGGGGGCCATGATGTACAGTTCATGGAGAGCCAGTGCGAAGGTTTCGGCGTGGACGCCGCCGGTGTTCAGGGCCACATTGTAGACGATCATGCCATAGACCATAAAGATGGCCATGATGGCGGTAAAGACGACGTTTTGCAGTTTGGTTTTGGGCATAGTAAAAAATCCTCCTGGAATGATTCCCCTTTCGGGGGCGTGCACTGTGTTGTTCGTTATCATTCCAGGGAATGTGCGTTGCCAATCGTCACCATATGCACCAGTTGGATATTATAGCACATTTTTCCGCCCCTCGTAATACCTACTTTTCTGGAAGAAAAGTAGGCAAAAGACTTTTTACTGGGTACCATCAAGTTTCCGGGTCTCCGAAGATTCCGCGGGGCCTTTACGTTCCGGCTCGCTCCCGGCGTTTGGGCCTGCGGCCCGGTACGATGCGAGGTTGATTCGGGCGGTGATAGGAAAAACAGTTCGGGGTGTCCGAAGGACAGCCCGGGACGTCCCACGGTTTTCTCTCCTTTCTGCCCCTGCAAAAAGCTCCCCCGCCTTCATCCTGTCGGCGGAGGAGCTTTTTATTGTTTGAGACAGTCGTCCAAATCTTCACACAGATTTCTCAAAAAGAGAACTCCAGGGTTATATTGGAGTTTGCATCGTATCCGGGCACAGCCCGGACCTGGGTGAGCGCGGCATAGTCTGCAACTCCCTGCCGCGTCATAAAGAGCGGCTAGAGTGTATGGTACCCAGTGGACAGCCCGGGGAATCAATAGGGTTTGGATTCGGGGAAATCGTAGCCGATCAAAGCGCAGTTGCCGATCCCGAACAGGGCGAATTCCTCATTGGTCATCTCGTTGAAGTAGGAGTGAACCATCCGGGCGATGCCGTTGTGGGCCACCAGCAGGGCGGTGCCGTCCTGCTGGGACAGATCGTCCAGCAGGCTGTAAATGCGGGCCGCCAGCTGGAACATACTCTCGCCGCCCTCGAACCGGTCGGCAAAGTGGAGCTTGGCCAGCGCAAAGGCTGCGTCGTTCCGTGGGGTGCCCTCATACCGGCCGAAAGCCTGTTCCCGCAGGCGGGGTTCCACCGTCAGGGGCAGGCCGGTGCTGGCGGCCACAATCTCGGCGGTCTCCCGGGCCCGGCTCAAGGGCGAACAGAGAATCCGGGTGATGCCGTGGCTGTCGGCGGCCAGCTGCCGCCCCAGGGCCCGGGCCTGCTGACGGCCCAGATCGGTGAGGGGGCTGTCGGTGACGCCGCAGATTTTGTTTTCCACGTTCCAGACCGTCTGGCCGTGGCGTGTGAAGTAAACCGTTTTCATAGCTCCTCCATGGGGGTTCATCCAAAAAGCCCGGCCCTGCGGGGGCCGGGCAGAACAGGCGTTACGGACGGACGGTCAGCCGGATGCTGCCGCTGGTGGTGGAGACGGTGCAGGCGCCGGCGTTGGGGGTGGATGCAGGGACATTCACCCGGCCGCTGGTGCTGGAAGCCGAGAAGTTCTTGCCCGACAGGAGAGAACCCTCCACCTCGCCGCTGGTGGTGAGGATGTTCAGGCTGGCGGCGTCCACCGATTCCATATCCACGTCGCCGCTGGTGGTGTTGATCTCGATGGCGCCGGAGGCGGTGGTCCGCTCCAGATCCACATCGCCGCTCACCGTCTCGGCCTTCAGGCTCTGGATCAGGGCGCCGGTGATTTCAGTATCACCGCTGGTGGTGTTGGTTTTGACCGCACCCAGCGCCGGGCTGCGCAGTTCAATGTCGCCGCTGGTGGAGGTGCAGTTCACAGCGCCGGTCACCGAGCCCATCAGGTCGATGTCGCCGCTGACGGTGGTCAGGCTGGCTGCCGAGAAATTCAGCTGGCTGGCGCTCTCCACATCGCCGCTGGTGGTGTTGACGGTCAGAGCGCCGTAATCCCCGGCGGGCAGATAGACCACGACCTTGGGGTCGTCGTCATCGTCGTGGAACCACCGCTCCCCGACGGTGGGCTCGGGGCGGGAAATGCTCAGGGTACCGTTTTTGACGGTGACGGTGTGGGTGACGTCCTCGGCGTCCCGGGTGGTGACGCTGACGGTGCCGTCACGGGAAGCCCGCAGCTCCACGTCGGCGTAATATTCAGTGATGGAAATGTCGGTAAAGCCGGTGCTCACCGGATAATTCTTGGTTACCAGGGTGGCGGTGCTCCGCCAGGCGGCGTCCGCCACAAGGTTGGTGCGCAGGACCGTCAGTCCGCCGACAGCCACAACAGCCAGTGCGGACAGAACAATGGTGGACAGATGGTGCTTCATGGAAACAGGCTCCTTTCTTGTATAGGGTTCATGGTGGATGGGCCGGGCACAGGGCCCGGATCAGGCTTGTTGCTGGGGATCGCTCCAGCTGGCCTCAATGGCCCGGATGCGCTCATAGAAAAAGTCGTTGGCGGGGGTGGGCAGGCCGTGCTTGGCCGACAGCCGCCGGACCACGCCGGCGAACTCCTCCACCTCGGTGGGACGATGGGCGGCCACGTCCTGGCCCATGCTGGGCTTGTTGTCCGGCTTGAAGGTGGGGATGGCCCCCGCCAGCCACTGGACGTCGTCGTCCGGGGGCAGGGGAACGCCCTCCGCGTTGGCCAGACGGATGACTTCCTGCATGGCTTCCAGCATTTTGGCCCGCTCGGGGCCGTCCTGGGCCAGGCCGCCGTAGGTCATCCCAAAGGCTGCCGAGGCCTGGTTCAGGCCGTCGTTGATCATCAGTTTGTGCCACTGCTTGTAGAGGATGTCGGTGCAGGGTTCGCCCACAATGCCGCAGCGGTCCAGATACTGGGCCACCGCCGCCACCCGCGGGGTGATGGAACCGTCCTTTTCGCCGAACTGAATCCGGCCCGGCGCCTGGAACACCAGCTGGCGGCCCTTGCGGTTGGCGTCCATCCCGATGGCCACGCTCCACAGAGTGTGGCCGGGGTAGGCGGCTTCGATCCGCTCCTCGCTGGTGATGCCGTTCAGCAGGCTCAAAATCACGGTGTGGGGGCCCACAAAGGCGGCCATGTCCCGGATGGCGTCCTCCAGAGCGGTGGCCTTGACGGTCACCAGAATCAGGTCCACCGGCTGCCCGTCGGCAGGGGCGCAGTAGTTGAAATGACAGGGCTGGCCGTTGCACAGAACCGGCTCGGCGGCGTAGCGGGCGGCCCGCTCCGGCCCTGCAATCACCTGGACCCCCGGCATCTTCCGCCCGAACAGGATGCCCAGAGCGCCCAGCCCAATGAGGGCACTGGTGCGGATGGGACGGACCTTTTCCAGCCCGGTTTCGGTGCGGAGGACGGTGTCACCCTCCTGAATGCCGGCGGCCGTCAGAGCGGCGTCGGGCAGCTCCAGCGTCCGGGTCTGGCCCTGGGAATCGGCCAGAGTCACCGCACAGAGAACCGGCGCACCTTCCGGCAGTTCTTCGCAGCCGTAGTCGGCCTCGCTCATCTGGGTCACCTGATACAGTTCCATGGTTTTGCCCTCCTTTGGCATGGGTCCGGGACACCTGTCAAATATTTGATATTTTATCCTCATTATAACGGAGCCGAAACACCCCGTCAATGTGTTTGGGTCACAAAACCCATAAACCCGGTGAGAAAATATCGCCCCGCTTTTGGCGGAGTTGACAGGTCCCGCCCCGGAAACAAAAACCCCCGTCCGGAAAGGACGGGGGAAAGGTCGAATGGGGTGAATTTCAGGCTCAGGCCTGCTTCTCGGTGATGGTGGAGTGCTCAATCACCCAGTCGGCAGCCCGGCGGATGGACTCATTGCGGCGCAGAGCCCGCATGTCGGTCTTGGACTTGACCTCTTCCAGGGTCTTTTTGGCCATCTCGGCGCGCTGGGCCAGCTGGGCGTCCAGCTCGGCGTCGGTGGGAACCAGCTTCTCGGTGTCGGCAATCTGGAGCAGAGCCATCCGGGCGCGGGTGTTCTTCTCAGCCACCTTGCGGACGGTGGCCTTGAACTCGTCCCGGGTCTGGTGAATCTGGCCCAGGTACTTGTCCAGGCTCATCCGTTGCATCTGCAGCTGCTGCTGGAAGCTCTGCATCTCGTTGTGGTAGGCGTTCTCCACCAGAATCTCGGGCAGCTCGCCTTCGGATGCGTCGGCCAGCAGCATCAGGACCTGGTTGCGGGCGTGGTTCAGGGCGGAGGTGCGCTTGCGGGCGGCCAGCTGGTCGTGAACCTGGGCGCGGTATGCCTCCATGGTGTCCACCTTGCCGGCCTTCTTGGCGAAATCGCTGTTCAGGGCGGGCAGCTGGCGGATGCAGACGTCGTGGACCTTGATCTTGAAGGTGGCTTCCTGGCCGGCCAGGTCTTTGGCGTGGTAGTTGGCGGGGAAGGTGACCTTCAGGTCGAATTCGTCCCCGGCCTGGTGGCCGATGACACCCTCCTCAAAGCCGGGAATCATCCGGCCGCGGCCCAGCTCGATGGCCTGGTTCTGGGCGCTGCCGTTGGGGAAGGGCTCGCCGTTCAGGTAGCCGGTGTAGTCCATGTGGACGATGTTGCCCTTGACGGCGGGACCCTTGTGGGGGACCAGCTCGGCAAAGCCGGCGCGGCGGCGCTCGATGACCCCGTTGACCTCCTTGTCGGAGGTGGCGGGGATGGTGCAGGTGACCTCAAAGCCGGAGGTCTTGGTCAGATTCAGCTCGGGCTGCAGGGCGACGGTGGCGGTGGCCACAAAGCCGTCCTCTTTCTTGACGCTGACCAGGTCGTAGCTGGGCTCGTCCACCGGGCGCAGGTTGCCGTCGGCCAGAGCCTTTTCGTACAGGCCGGGGACGTCACGGTCCATCAGGTCGTTGATGGCGTCGTACCAGAAGATGTGTTCGCCCCGGTCCGCCTCGATCTGGGCGCGGTCGGCCTGGCCCTTGGCAAAGCCCTTGATCGTAAAGGTGTCCCGTGTGCGCTGATATACGGCCTCGGCGGCCTCCTCCAGCTCGGCGGCTGAGGCGCTGAAGGTCATCTTGCAGACGTTCTTTTCAGGCGTTTCTACACTTACCAATTTCATAGTCGATCTTACCCTCCGTGCAGCCCCCTACGGGCGCAGTATAGTCAATTTAAAATTATTATAGCACATATAACGCAAAAGCGGTATAATAAAATTGTAATTTTCTGCGCGCAGCCCCCGGGTGAGCGCGCCAAACCCACAACGAAAGGCAAGGTTTTGCAACGATGCGCCTATTTGACGTACTGGGCCCGGTGATGATCGGCCCATCCTCCAGCCATACGGCCGGCGCGGCCCGGATCGGCCGCACGGCGCGCCAGCTTCTGGGTGAAGCGCCCCTGCGCGCTGATATCGGCCTGTACGGCAGTTTTGCCACCACCGGCCGGGGCCACGGCACCGACCGTGCCATTGTGGCGGGCCTGCTGGATATGAAGCCGGACGACCCCCGCCTGCCCGACAGTTTCGCCCTGGCCGAGGAGGCCGGGATGGAATTCGTGATTCATTCGGTGGAGCTGCGAGCAGCCCATCCCAACACCGCCGTCCTGACCCTGGAAGGCAAGCGCCGGAAGCTGAGCCTGACGGCGGCCTCGGTGGGAGGCGGACGGATTCGGGTGACCTCCATTGACGGCGTCAGCGCCGACTTTGGGGGCGACGCCAACACCTTGATTATCCACAACGAAGACACACCCGGCTGCATTGCCGAGGTGACCCGGGCTCTGGCGGCCCGGCGAATCAATATCGCATCCATGCAGGTGTTCCGCTCTGCGCCGGGCGGCGAGGCGGTGATGGTGCTGGAATGCGACAGCCATATTCCGGCGGACCTGGAGCCCCAGCTGGGGGCGGTGTCCGGCATCCACAAGGTCACCTGCCTGAATGTGGATGACACCCCGTAACGACGAAAAAAGAGAGGGAAGAAGATGTCCTTTTTATCCTGTGCCGAGATGTTGACCTATGCCCATGAACAGGGGTGCAGCCTGGCCCAAGCGGTGCTGCGCAGCGACCTGGCCGAGAGCCGCCTCACCGAGGCGGACAGCCGGGCCGAGATGCGGCGGCTGTGGCAGGTGATGCAGGCCACCAGCCGGGACTATGACCCCGACCGCCGCAGCCGCAGCGGCCTGGTGGGCGGCGACGCCGCCAAAGTGGAGCGGGCGGCCGCAGCCGGCCAGCTGCTGGGCGGGGAATACCTGTCGGCGGTGACGGCGGAAGCTTTAAAGACCGCCGAGTGCAACGCCTGCATGAAGCGGATTGTGGCGGCCCCCACGGCGGGCAGCTGCGGCGTTCTGCCGGCGGTGCTGCTGCCTCTGGCCCGGATGGGGGAGGCGGACGACGACACCATCTGTGACGCCCTGTATGTGGCGGCGGGCTTTGGGCAGGTGATTGCCGCCCGGGCCACCCTGGCGGGCGCAGAGGGCGGCTGTCAGGCCGAGGTGGGCGCGGCCAGCGCCATGGCCGCCGCTGCCCTGTGCTATTTGAAAGGCGGCACCCCCGCATCCTGCGCCTCCGCTGCCGCCATGGCCCTGGGCAACCTGCTGGGCCTGGTCTGCGACCCGGTGGCCGGCCTGGTGGAGGTGCCCTGCGTCAAGCGGAACGTGGTGGGCGCGGTGAATGCCGTGGCCTGCGCCAATATGGCCCTGTCGGGGATTGACAGCGCCATTCCCTGCGACGAAGTCATCGACGCCATGGGCCGCGTGGGCCTGCAGCTGTCCCCGGATCTGCGGGAAACCGGCGCCGGCGGCCTGGCCGCCACCCCCACCGGACGAGCCATTGCCCGCCGTCTGGCCAGCGAGGCCGGAGGGGTCTAAAAATTTTTTAAAATATTTTTCAAAAACCCATTGACAAATGGCCGAACTGATGGTAGAATATGTTTCGTTCCGAACGGAACACATGCGTTGGTAGCTCAGCTGGATAGAGTGACTGACTACGAATCAGTAGGCCGGGGGTTCGAGTCCCTTCCATCGCACCAAGAAACGCCGTGAGATCGAAAGATTTCATGGCTTTTTTGTTTTTTGCAACACAGCTGCACGGTTTTTGCACGGTCGGTGCACGGTTCGTGTTTTCTGTGTTGAATTATGTAGGGCGCGGGATTGCATTGCAATCCGTGCCCTTTTTTGCATTTAGGTCAACAGTGCAAGGCGAAGCTGTGCCTTCGTTTCAGGGTCTGCATCTTTCAGGAGCTCCAAAAGCGCGGCCATGGAGAGCGCTGTGTTCCCCTGGACAGGCGGAGTTTGGGCGCTGGCTTCTGGTTTGGCGTAGAAAGAATTTTCAAACTTTTTGCCCAGCTCCATGCGGGAAGACTGCTGGATATGGGCGTAAGTGTTGACCAGAAGATCCGCACTGGCGTGGCCGGTTGTTCCCTGCACAGATTTGATATCGCCGCCCGAGATCATCAGCTGGTAGGTGGCGCTGGAATGCCGCAGCCCGTGGAAGACGATGCGGGGGAACTCCGGGTGAGCGTCCTGCCATTTGAGAAACTTCTTGCGGATCAGAACGGGCTCCACGGCCTGACCATTGGGCAGGCGAAGCAGCATTCCGCTGTCGTGGTAGCGGTCCGGGGCGCGGGCCTCATCTGCTTTCAGCCTATCCAGCCAGTGTTTCAGTTCCTCCCGGAGAGCGGTGGTCAGAAAGATATTCCGGCAGGAGGACTGGGTTTTGGTGCTTTTCAGGATGAGAGAAGTTTTGCTGCCTTCCAGTTTATCGGGAAACTCCTTGATGATACAGCTGCCATCCACCTGAAGCAAGGCGTTTTTCTGGATGCGCTGCATGGATTTGTTGACCGAGAACGTGCCGACCCCACCGGCGGCGTCAAAATCGATGTCCTCCGGGGTGAGTCCGGCAACCTCCCCTTCCCGCAGCGCACCCACCAGGGTCAGGTGGACTGCCAGGTGGAGGATGGGATCCTCCATGCTGGCCAGGGCCGCTCGCATTTCTTCCACTGTCCAGATGCCTCGTTCCTGGGTGGTCTTTTTGGGGCCTTCCAGAGGAACGGGGCTTTTCAGAAGGATTCCCCATTCCACCGCATAGAGGAACGCGGTGTGAAGCAGACGATGAACCTCATGGATGGTGGTGCCGGACAGCAGACGCTGTTTCTGCTTGGGGGTGAGCTTCTGCTTTTTGCCCTCAATATACTGCCCACAGGGCGTTTTGCTCAGGGTACTATACAGATTCTCCAGGTGATAGGGCTTCAGCTTCTGCATCTCAAAGCTGCCGATATAGGGGAGGATGAGATTCTGGATGGTGGACAGGTTGGACTGGTAGGTTTTGGGAGCCCACTTGTGCTTGGTGCATTGTTTGGGCAGCCAGTTCATCAGGAACTCTGCCACCGTCACCGTGGACGGGATCAGGAAATTGCCGGTCGCCAGCTCATGCTCGATCTGCTTCTGGCGTTTCACCGCCTCCTCTTTGGTGGGAAAGCTTTCCCATTTGTCGCAGCTCTTGCCGTGCTCGTCCTGATAGGTGTAGCGGACACTGTAAGAACTGCCGCGTTTCGTGATATATGCCATACTGTGCCTCCTTGATCAAGCGGCCCGGAACAGCCAGGCGTCGAAGCTGTCCTTGGGAATGCGGATGCTTCCGCCTGCCCGCAGGACACGGAACTCGGTGGTGCTGTTGCACAGGTTGTAGGCGGCACGCTGGCTGATGGCCAGCATCTGTGCGACCTCCTTCACCGTGTACACGCAAGCTTTCGACTCGGGCTGTTTCAGGTCAGAGATTGGAGACTTGACGGCATTGTTTTGGGTGACCAATTCCATTGTACCGGGATTTGCGGCGCTTTGCAAGGCTTCAGTGTTAAAATGATCGTTCTTACAAACATTCTTCATGGCATTTCTCCTTTTTGATTCAAAGTTCTGCGGTGCGGCGGGAGGCTTTGGGCTTCGCGTATTCTTCCAAGACTTCCGGCGGAATTCGCTCCAATACGGCGAGAGCCTCCTGATACTCCCGCTGGAGCTTGGCATCCTCCAACTTCTTCAGCACGCTCTCGTAGTTTGCTTCCTCCAGGGACTCCGAGAGCTTTTTGTTTTTCTTCTTGAGCTTCTCATTCTCGGCCTTGGTGCTGGTAAAGGCCGTACTGTACTTTTTGAGCTGAGTCCGCATTTTCTCCACGGCTGGGATATAGCCGTCCAGCAGTTCGGAAATCTCGGCGGCCCGCTTCTTGCTGTTCAAGGGGCCGATGCCGGTCAGCAGCTGGTCCAGCTTTTGGCGCTGCTGGGTGAGATGGGTCATCTCCTTGAAGATACGAGGCGGGATATGCAGAGCCTCCACAAAGCGATCGTCTAGCGGCTCCTCCGTGGATAGGGGAGCGAACTCTGTCTGCCACCGAATCAGCAGATAGCGATAGTCGTGTAGGACTCGGAGACAGTAGAAGATTTCCTCTTGCTGGGCATCCGAAGGGAGAGAGGGCGGCTTGGGCAGAGCGACTGCACCAGATGGGGGCTTGTCCGGGCTGAGGCCGAAGTCCTGGGCCAACTTCCGGGCCGCCTGGAAGCTGCTGAGGCCAAACAACTGGGCGGTAAGGTCGATGACATCGCCGGTGGCTCCGCAGCCGAAGCAGTAATAATAGGTGTCATTCAGCTTCATGCTGGGAGTATGGTCCTCGTGGAAAGGACAGCGGACCATCCAGGTGGACGTAACGGGCAGGCCGTACAGAGCTGCGGCCTGCTTGACAGTGACGGATTCCTTTACGATTTTAAAAAGATTCATTTATACCTCGCTAATCTGGCATCTTGTGGGCAGGGATACAGTACTTCGCCATGGATAGAGGTGTGCCTCGTTTCGGGGCACACCTGAGTCCCTGACGAGTGAATTGGGTGCGTAACATTTCGTTCCATACCTCCTTCTGCGAAAAAATAAAGCCTGACTTCTCCTTTCGACTTTTTCTTCTTGAGCCCGGGAGGGCCTTCAATGTATAATCAGAAAAAGTTCCATGAAATGTAACCCGGTTATGGGCTGTAACCCGATTCGGAACTACCCTTTCATTAATAGGAGAAATTCGGGGTGCAAAACGGAACTATTTTTTAAAAATTATCAAAAAATTTTTTGGAGTGAGGTGGAGGCGTGGTAAATCGGTATGCGAGAGGATTTCAGGACGACAGATGGGACGATGAATCCAGCATCAGTTTGACGAATGAGACGCTGGAACGAGATGCGGCGGCGGAACGTCAGATCGAGCTGGAAAGCGCCCTGGAGCATGACGAGCACCCCCTCCATGATGAAGTAGAGCTGGAGACGGAGGAGGAAGAAGCCGCGCCGACCAGTGAAAAGCGGCTGAAACGGGAAATCCGGGCGGAGGCGGTTCGGCGTCTGGAGGAAGCTGCCCGGACTGAGGCGGACTTTTCTGTGGTGATAAAAGAGTGGGACAAACTGGACCAGAACCGGGAGCGCCGGGAACGGAGTTACGAACACCTTCGGGGAGACTTGCCGCTGGATTATCAGGCTGTTTCAGAACCCAAGCTTATCCCCAGGTGGATGAATGACACGGCGTACCGGCAGATGATGGCCGGAAACTTTCTGGATATCCTATTTAACTGCCCTTATGAGATGCACCAGCTGACCGCCGATCCATTTATCTCTCGCATGATCAAGGACCTGAGCGAGGATCACAAGGAAGTTCTGTACTTTTTATCCCTGCGGCTGTGGAGTGCCACCCAGCTTGCCTTAGCCCGTGAACAGTCTGACCGCAACATCCGGAAACTGCGGAAAACCATTCATAAGAACTTACAGCGTCAGATGTTTGGCTATTTATATGATAAAAGAGAACGAGGCAAAAGCCTGACCCTGCGGGAACGCCAATTTATAGAGGAATATTCGGCCCTCGCAGAGGAACAAGGCAAAGATGTTGTGATTCGGCGGGAAAATAAGACGAACCGCAAAAAAGGAAAACCGCCCCTGATGACAGGGACAGTTGAGGGGGAGTAAATGCAGAATGAAGAATTTGTTTGAGCAATCCCGTTCCCATTGGGTGCGGTACGATCACTATGAGCTGAAAACGGCAAAGGACGGCAAACGGTACATCACCCCCGGCAAAGATGCAAAGCCGGAGGTTTATAACCCGCTTAAAGAGGTTCCAGACATCGTGCTGGACGCCCTGAATGTTGGAATGCTGATGATGAGCCGCAGAGCGGCGGCGGAAGTGGAGCGGGCAGTGCTGGAGTTTGTCACCCGGTACGGTTTGTTGGGGCTGATGACCGCCCTGCCCACCACGCCGGCCTTTATGGACTATGAGGCGGTTTACCTGCCGAAAAATCATTTCCTTAAAGAGGAATGCATGGGCACCGACCGATATCTGGCTTTGTTTTATCCCTTTGACCAGCTGGACTTGGTGAAACGGGGAATTGAATCCGCCTGGAAGGTTTCTGGAGACCGGACGATGGTTGCCCTGACCATGACCTTTATGGATGAACCCATGGCAAAAACTATGAGCTTCCAGCGGCAGTATGCGGAGCCTTATGACTGGGTCGCCCAGCAGTTCAAGGACTGGTCCTTCACACTGACCACCTCTATCTTGTACTACCAGGACTGCCGTTTAATGGATCAAGACACCCGGGAATTGTACCAAAAAGCCATGGCTGCGTTCGGCGGGATTGCCCCCAGCTACCATATCGAGCTGCTGGATAAGCCCACCATTTACTGGGATTTTCACTCCCTGTTGCTGGGTATCCAGATGATGTTCAGCTTCATGCTGGTGGACGGGGAACATCCCTTGCGGCTGTGTAAGAATTGCCAGAAAGCATTTCTGGGCAGTCATGTCAACACTACCTTTTGCAGTCCCCAGTGCAAGAACCAGTACAACGTCCACAAGAGTAGGGAAAACGCCAAAGGAAAACCGGAAGAAAACGAATGAATCCGCCGCGGCGGGGCTTTATATACCTTTGTTCCGCAGACAGCAAAAGGCTGGCAGCCTGTGCTTTTAGGCACAAACTGTCAGCCTTTCTTTGCCGTTTCTGCTGCCCCACAGGGGCACCTTTCACGCCATGGGAGCGGGGCGGGATAGCTCCCCCCAGCTGCCGTCTGCTGCACAAAGGTATAACACATTAGACTTTGTACCCAAAGTCGTGTGCCACGAAACCTCGGCGCGGTTTCTTTGGATTCTTCCGACTATCGCGTTGCCTCCCGGTTTCAGACAATAGAAGATGCGGGCGTCAACTCGTACACATGATCGAACTGAGCTTTGCGCTCGTCGCTCAGGTGATGGCTAATCAGGATCAGGGTCAGGTCGGGGTTGGACAGCAGACTCTTCTCCACGATGTCAGCGTTCTTCTGGTCCAGGGCGCTGGTGCCTTCGTCCACAAGCAGGATGCTGCGGTTATGGATCAGAGCACGGGCGATAGCCACACGCTGTTTCTGGCCGCCCGAAAGGGCGCTGCCTTCTTCGCCCACCGGCGTATCCAGCCCCTGGAGCATATTGACAAGGTCACCTGCCAGGGCGCTGTCACGCAGAGCCTTTTCCATCTGCTCGTCGGTAAAGTGCTCACCCAGGGTAATGTTCTCACGGATGGTGGTATTGAACAGGAACACATTCTGCTCGATGTAGCTCATTTTCTGCTGGAGCTGCTCGGGCGTGTAATCCCGCACATCTCTCTCGTCATAAAGGACCTTGCCCTGGTAGCCGGGCAGCCAGCCCAGAAGAAGCTTCAGCAGAGTGCTCTTGCCGCAGCCAGAGGGACCGGTGAGAGCGTATTTGCCGCCCTTCTTAAATTCCGCGTTCATGTGAACCAGAATCGGCTGATTTTCATCGTAGCAGAAAGAGACATCCTTGACCGTAATGCCTTCCTGCAGAGTAGGCAGGCCAAAATCAGGAAGCTGTGCCTCGCCGGCATGGACGGTAATCTTATCGAAATAGGGCTTGCTGGCTGAGAAGGACACTGCAAGTTTGGACACTTGGTTCAGTCCATTGTACACGCCGGCGCAGATGGTGCCGGTGCCCATAAAGGTGGCCAGAGGAATCATATCATTGAGGATCAGGACACCCAGCAGGATGACAACGGCCACCTGGCAGACGGCGCTGACATAGGCCAGACCACAGCCGATGCCGTCCTTGTTGATGGTCAGTTTGTACTTGGCCTGCTCCATGCTGTCGCTGGCTGCATCGACTCCGCTGGTAAACCGTTCATCCTTGCCAAAGAAGCGAAGCACATCGTAACCTGCCAGCAGATCCTTGATTTTACTGACGCTGTCAGCCTGGCTGGCGGCACAGGCTGTGCCAACGGTTCCCAACCGTTTGCTGAACAGACGAGGAACGAAGATCATGACCAATGCGATGACCAGAGAAATCACCAGAAGCAGCCAATGAATGGATGCCAGTGCAACGATGCCGAACACCACCTGTGCCGCAGAACCCATGATGGTGAAAAACGGAGTCCAGGCCATCTGCTCAATCTGGTTCACGTCGTTGGTAAACTGGGAGAGGTACTCGCCGCTCTCCTGCTTATGATACTCCTGATGGGTCTTGTGCAGTAGGCCCGCTGCCATATCCCGGCGCAGAGCGTTGTTCATCCGGCGCACGGCCCGGCCCTGGAAGAAGGTCTCTGCAATCAGGCAAAGGACCACGGCCAGCCAGGTCAGCAGAAGAAGAATGATCCGAATGGTGAAAGCCTGCAGATCACCGTCCAGCAGGCCCTGGGTAACCTGAATCTGTACCAGACTGGTGCAGACCTGCAAACCATAGGCAACAACCATACAGATGGAGGCCGCTGTAACAGTGGGCCAGCACTTTTTGAGATAATACTTCATGATTTCCACCTCTTCTGTGATAGTTCCATCTGTCTTAATCAACAGTGGAATTGTGTGCTTCGTTCTTTCTGGTTTAAATTGTAGCACACGGGATGAGGAATGAACATATCGTTTTGTGTTAGTTATTGATTACACACATTCCGATTTTCTATAAAGGCAGACTGTCTTTCCATCAATGATTTCAGACTTTTTGCACCGCATATTCATGCAGCGCAAAACATTCTGGCAGCTGCGGCACTCGGGCTTCAGATCAGAAAAGCTCCACCGGCGGTTAACCTCCGGGTCGATCACAACACCTTTTTCGGGATCAACCCAACCCAACTGGTTTTGAGGGTGGTCAAGCGCCACAGTGCATTTGCCAATTTTTCCATTGGCCCGGAATACCATGCTATGCGGATAGGAAGCGTAGCACACCTGTGCAAGGGTTCCGTTTCTGTGGTTATGACACGACATCCCGATCTTATCCAGATATGCAACATGTTTTGCTACCAACACATCTTTTGTATCCTGATGAAGGATAGATAGACTGTGGACGCCTTCGCCGCCCCAGTCACCAACAGCACGAACAAGTACGGCGAAGCGTTTGTCATGCCCAAACAGACGGTACAGATAATCATACCAACTGTAGTCCTCATCGTCGGCCAGAATATTGTGGCGCAGCGTGATATGGAAGGGATACTCTTCCGGGGGCAACTTGGAAAGAGAGACCAGATTGTCAATGATGGTCTGCAGGGTTCCCTTGCCGGATACATGGGGTCGAGTCTTGTCGTGATTCCAACCATCAATTGTAATTTGATAGCTAGTGATCCCTGCCTGATAGAACTGACGAAACAGCTTTTCGTCCAGCAGATAACCATTGGTGGTCATATTGGCAGCATAGTGAAAGCCATACTGTTTCTGCAGATTTTGCACAATATTGGACACTTCCAACACAGTGTCTTTGCAAAGAGTAGGTTCACCTCCAAACCATGCAAGCACGACCTGTTTATAGCGCGGCGCTTGTGCAGTGATATACTCTTCAATTTGGTCCAGTGTGTCACGGGTCATACTGGCTGCCGGGTGGTTTTTGTGGCAGTATGAACACTGAAAATTACACCCTTCAGTAGGAATCAGTGTGGCCATGAAGACATCTTGAACTGCCCCAGAATTAGTAGACATGAATAAAAAGACCCTCGTGTAGTGGGGAGCTTAACAGGACTGGCGAAGCGTAAGCGGAGCCAGTCCTGTTTTCAGTTGAATGCGCTCATGGT
>NZ_NFHK01000109.1:0-664 GCF_002161315.1 Faecalibacterium sp. An77 | reverse complement strand
CACTGGCAGGAAAACACAGGACAAACGTCAGTGTTGTGAAAAAGCGCTGCATGGCAGATGGTGTGTTGAGAGTTCCCTATGAAACAACCAAGGGGCTGAAATACTGTGAATTCTACCATAGAGGATTTGAAAAGCACAGCGACGGCTATGACAATGTAGCTGATGTGATGCCAACCTACAGAAAGTATGATGGTCGGCACACGATTGTAAACAGGATTAAAGCCGGAGTATGTGAACTCTGCGGGGAAAATGCAGAATATCTCTGGATGCACCACGTCAGAACGCTGAAAACACTGAAAGGCAGAGATGTTTTTGAAAAGAAAATGCTGGCAATGCGAAGAAAATCGCTTGCTCTTTGCCCGGTTTGCTTCGAACGCTTACACGAAACCGAATCATTGAGGTGATTCATGGAAAGCCGGATACGCCGAGAGGTGTACGTCCGGTTTGGGAGGCGGCTCCCTGAAACCTACCGGTGAAAGCCGGCAAGGCGCAGGGTGCCTACCTCATACTTACTCTAGATGCATTCCTCTTATGTTCTCACCGACCCGAAGGGCTATACTTGGGTGGGATAGAGAAAAGGAACGTCACACAGCAAAAAATGCATTATGAAAGGAGGTGAAAACCCTGGCCAGAAGCGAAGATATCAAGATTACTGCTCTATATG
>NZ_NFHK01000108.1:0-672 GCF_002161315.1 Faecalibacterium sp. An77 | reverse complement strand
CCTGGGGAGTACGACCGCAAGGTTGAAACTCAAAGGAATTGACGGGGGCCCGCACAAGCAGTGGAGTATGTGGTTTAATTCGACGCAACGCGAAGAACCTTACCAAGTCTTGACATCCTGCGACGAGTGCAGAAATGTACTTTTCCTTCGGGACGCAGAGACAGGTGGTGCATGGTTGTCGTCAGCTCGTGTCGTGAGATGTTGGGTTAAGTCCCGCAACGAGCGCAACCCTTATGGATAGTTACTACGCAAGAGGACTCTATTCAGACTGCCGTTGACAAAACGGAGGAAGGTGGGGATGACGTCAAATCATCATGCCCTTTATGACTTGGGCTACACACGTACTACAATGGCGTTTAACAAAGAGAAGCGATACCGCGAGGTGGAGCAAAACTCAAAAACAACGTCCCAGTTCAGATTGCAGGCTGCAACTCGCCTGCATGAAGTCGGAATTGCTAGTAATCGCAGATCAGCATGCTGCGGTGAATACGTTCCCGGGCCTTGTACACACCGCCCGTCACACCATGAGAGCCGGGGGGACCCGAAGTCGGTAGTCTAACCGCAAGGAGGACGCCGCCGAAGGTAAAACTGGTGATTGGGGTGAAGTCGTAACAAGGTAGCCGTAGGAGAACCTGCGGCTGGATCACCTCCTTTCTAGGGAGTCTGGCTGAC
>NZ_NFHK01000107.1:0-687 GCF_002161315.1 Faecalibacterium sp. An77 | reverse complement strand
AAGAGGAAGAAATTCTGGCCTTGCGAGAGGCAGGAGCGACCCGGCAAGAGATCGCGAATCAATTGGGATTAAGCAAGGTACAAATCAAGAATTGGATCAACCGATATAACCGCAAACAGACCAAACTGGAAGCAGGAATTTTTCCCAAACCAAAAGGACGTCGGAGAAAAGTTGCTGAACCTGGAGATCCTGGAGATATAATCGCCGAGCAAGCCCATGAGATCCGGCGGTTGAAGATGGAGAATGAGCTGCTGCGGGATTTTCTGCGGTCCACAGGAAGGAAGTGAGTGCAAAGGCAAAGTATGCCGTGATTTATCGTCACAGGGAGAAGTATTCTGTACTAGTCATGTGCAGGTTCTTTTCGGTATCCAGAAGCGGCTATTACAGCTTTGTAAGGCGACTGAATCGACCTGAGAAAGATGCCTCATTGGCGGAGAAGATCCGAAGTCAGCAGGACAAGTGTTTTCATACCTATGGCTACCGCAGAATGTGGCAATGGCTGAAAAACAGTGAAGAAATCATCCATAACCCTAAAACGATCCTGCGAGTCATGAAAAAATACGGCTTATTGTCTGAAATCCGTCGCCGCAGACGTTGGCAGCAGATGGGTCAGCAGCTGCACAAGTACCAGAATCTTCTGAACCGGAACTTTCAGGCCGAAGCGCCAAACCGCAAATGGGTGACCGA
>NZ_NFHK01000106.1:0-717 GCF_002161315.1 Faecalibacterium sp. An77 | reverse complement strand
GGTAACGGCCCACCAAGGCGACGATCGGTAGCCGGACTGAGAGGTTGAACGGCCACATTGGGACTGAGACACGGCCCAGACTCCTACGGGAGGCAGCAGTGGGGAATATTGCACAATGGGGGAAACCCTGATGCAGCGACGCCGCGTGGAGGAAGAAGGTCTTCGGATTGTAAACTCCTGTTGTTGAGGAAAAAACGGATGGTACTCAACAAGGAAGTGACGGCTAACTACGTGCCAGCAGCCGCGGTAAAACGTAGGTCACAAGCGTTGTCCGGAATTACTGGGTGTAAAGGGAGCGCAGGCGGGTATGCAAGTTGGAAGTGAAATACATGGGCTCAACCCATGAACTGCTTTCAAAACTGTGTATCTTGAGTAGTGCAGAGGTAGGCGGAATTCCCGGTGTAGCGGTGGAATGCGTAGATATCGGGAGGAACACCAGTGGCGAAGGCGGCCTACTGGGCACCAACTGACGCTGAGGCTCGAAAGTGTGGGTAGCAAACAGGATTAGATACCCTGGTAGTCCACACCGTAAACGATGATTACTAGGTGTTGGAGGATAGACCCCTTCAGTGCCGCAGTTAACACAATAAGTAATCCACCTGGGGAGTACGACCGCAAGGTTGAAACTCAAAGGAATTGACGGGGGCCCGCACAAGCAGTGGAGTATGTGGTTTAATTCGACGCAACGCGAAGAACCTTACCAAGTCTTGACATCCT
>NZ_NFHK01000105.1:0-721 GCF_002161315.1 Faecalibacterium sp. An77 | reverse complement strand
TCTCATATTGATTTATTTTCGTGTATTTTCTGGGCATAGCAAAACCTCCTCGTGTAGTTCTATTATCCTACACGGGGAGGTTTTTTGTCTATTGTCTACTTTTTACGGACCTGTTCATCCATCTCTGGGCGAGGGTTGTTTTTATGTGTTTGGAAACCTGGGGAAGCCACTATTGATAATAAATCCACAGCGCTGATGGACAAAAGGAGCAGCCAGAAATTTAGAGCCCCTGTCAGGGGGCGCGGCCACAGGCCGCAGGGGTTCCGCTATTGGGCGGTTGGGTGGGTTTAGATGATAAAAAGGGTATCACCTTGCAATTTCAAAGTGTGCGCCCTACAGCACCAAAAGACTCACCGAACCACCAGCCCGCCAAAGCGGGCATATGGTACCAATCGGAGCGGCGGGCAAAAGCCGTTAAGAAAAAACCGGGCCGTCTTTTGTAAGCGCTCGAAGTTTTAACGAGCCAAGGCCGTCGTGTTTTTTTAGGCTTTTGCCCAGAGCGACCACTTCTTTTGGGTCCAGGGGTCTCCCCTGGTCGTTAGGGAGGGTAGGGAGTCCAGAGGGGGTAGGGAGGGGGAGTCGAAACCCCCTCCCTCCCCCTCTGTGCAGGATGCTAAAGGTTTCCCGAAGCGGTTATTACAAGTATGTCAAACAGATGCAGCACCCTGTAAAAGATCTGGAACTTGCAGAAAAGATTCGGGCGAAGCAGGAATCCAGCAGA
>NZ_NFHK01000104.1:0-778 GCF_002161315.1 Faecalibacterium sp. An77 | reverse complement strand
CGGTAATCTATCGTCATGGAGAGAAGTATCCGGTTTGCAGGATGTGCAAGTTCTTTGGCGTTTCCCGGAGTGGGTACTACGCCTATACCCACAATCTGAACCGTCCGAACCCAAATCAGTCGATTATAGACCAGATCGCCCGGCAGCAGAAGAGGTGCAAAAATACATATGGCTATCGCCGGATGCATCTGTGGCTGGACAAAAACGGCTGTCACAGGAATCCTAAAACTGTCCTCAGACTTATGAAAACAAACGGATTGCTGTCTGAAATACGCAGACGCAGGCAGTGGAAGCAGCTTGGACAGCAGGTTCACAGATATGAAAATCTGCTGAATAGGGATTTCCACACAGAAAGACCTAACAGCAAATGGGTCACAGATATCTCTTATATCCATACGGAACAAGGTGTCCTGTACCTGTCCATGATCCGGGATCTGTACGACAACAGCATTGTAGCTTACAAAACAGCAACATCCCAGACTGTCAACCTGGTGCTGGATACCATTCGCCTTGCTATGAAGAAAGAGAAAGTCGCTGGGGAGTTACAGCTCCACAGCGACCAGGGGTTTCAGTATACTTCCCAAGCGTACTTTAACCTGACTAAAGAATACGGCATTACGCCGTCTATGTCAAGACGGGGAAACTGCTATGACAATGCGATGGCAGAAAATTTCTTTGGCATTCTGAAAACCGAATGTATCTACCGCCAAAAGCTCAAAACATTTCAGCAGGCCAATGACCTGATTGACGAATACATTCACTTCTATAACCACGAGCG
>NZ_NFHK01000103.1:0-816 GCF_002161315.1 Faecalibacterium sp. An77 | reverse complement strand
GGGTCTCGTCCACATTCACAATGTCCTGCCGCAGCAGCTCCCTGCGAAGCTGCTCATACAGGGGCTTGAACCAACGGGCACTGCGGATTACCCAGTTGGCCATGGTATTGCGCCGAAGACCCACACCCTGTCCCTTCCAGTAAGCCTCCTGGCGATACAGCGGAACTCCGTTCTGGAACTTCTCCTGCATCACATAGGCTACTGTGGAGGGAGCCGCCATGCTTTTCTTCATCACTGGAACAGGAGCTTCGGCCTGCCGGATATAGCTCTCCCCAGTCTGGGCTTCACAGTGCGCACATTTGTAGCTGGCGGCATAGTAATCCACCACATACACCTGGGCCGGCACAATTACCAGCTCAGAGCGGACAAACTTTTCCCCGATCCGTACCATGGTGCTGCCGCACTTGGCGCAGATCTGTTCCTGCTCCGGCAGCTCACAGACTGCCTTCTTGTGTTCCAAACCTTCTGTCAGTTCTTCTTTGGTCCGTTTTGCTTTCCGGGCATGGGCCTTCACCGGGGTCGTTTTTCCCGGTTCCGGAGCAGATGCATCGCTGCAGGCTTCCGCTTCATTGAAGAAGTCCAACTGCTGAGCGTCCACATACTGAATCTGCTCACTGGATTGCCCAAACATCCGCTTGCGCATCTGAACCAGCTGTTCATTCAGGGACTGCATCTTCACCAGCTGTTTTTCCAGTAACTGCTTCTCCTGCTCCAGCTGTTGCTTCCTCTGTTCCAGCCGCTGTTTCTCTTGCTCCAGTGACCGGATATACGCCGCCACTTCCGGCGGAAGATTTTGGGTATCCAGATTCATGGCGC
>NZ_NFHK01000102.1:0-867 GCF_002161315.1 Faecalibacterium sp. An77 | reverse complement strand
CGCTCGTGGTTATAGAAGTGAATGTATTCGTCAATCAGGTCATTGGCCTGCTGAAATGTTTTGAGCTTTTGGCGGTAGATACATTCGGTTTTCAGAATGCCAAAGAAATTTTCTGCCATTGCATTGTCATAGCAATTTCCCCGTCTTGACATAGACGGCGTAATACCGTATTCTTTAGTCAGGTTAAAGTACGCTTGTGAGGTATACTGAAACCCCTGGTCGCTGTGGAGCTGCAACTCCCCAGCGACTTTCTCTTTCTTCATAGCAAGGCGAACGGTGTCCAGCACCAGATTGACTGTCTGGGATGTTGCCGTTTTGTAAGCCACAATGCTGTTGTCGTACAGATCCCGGATCATGGACAAGTACAGAACGCCTTGCTCTGTATGGATATAAGAAATGTCGGTGACCCATTTGCTGTTTGGTCTTTCTGTATGGAAATCCCGATTCAGCAGATTCTCATACCTGTGAATCTGCTGCCCCAGCTGCTTCCACTGCCTGCGTCTGCGGATTTCAGACAGCAAACCGTTGGTTTTCATAATCCTGAGAATCGTTTTGGGATTCCTGTGACAACCGTTTTTCTCCAGCCACAGATGCATCCGGCGATAACCGTATGTGTTTTTGCACTTCTTCTGCTGCTGGGCAATCCGGTCTATGATTGCCTGGTTTGGATCTGGACGGTTCAGCTTATGAATGTAAGTGTAATATCCACTCCGGGAAACACCAAAGAATTTGCACATCCGGCAAATCAGATACTTTTCCCGATAACGGTAAATCACAGCATATTTTGCCTTTGCTTTCACTTCCTTCCTGTGGACCGCAGAAAATCCCGCAGCAGCTCATTCTCCATTTTCAGCCGTTCGATCTCAT
>NZ_NFHK01000101.1:0-987 GCF_002161315.1 Faecalibacterium sp. An77 | reverse complement strand
GAAGTGTTCCATAGACTCAAATTCTTGCAGATAAAGCAGTTCACTCTTGAGTAAGCCGAAGAAGTTTTCTGCCACCGCATTGTCCAGACAGTTCCCTTTGCGGCTCATACTCTGCCGAATACCTTTCACACGCAGCATACGTTGGTACTGCTTGTGCTGGTATTGCCAGCCTTGGTCAGAGTGGAGAACCAGTCCGGTTGCATCCGGTATGGTTTCAAAGGCTTTGGTGAGCATAGTTGTTACCATGCTTAAAACCGGTCGGTCAGAGATAGCATAGCTCACCAAATACCCATTGTGCAGATCCAGGATTGGAGAAAGATAGAGTTTCTGACCAAACAAGCTGAACTCTGTCACATCAGTGACCCACTTTTGATTTGGTTTTTCCGCATGGAAGTTTCTGTTCAGCAGATTGGGCGCAATCTTGCCCACTTCTCCTTTGTAAGAGCGATATTTCTTGACTCTGACACGGCAAACCAAGCCCAGTTCTTTCATCATCCGCTGGACAGTCTTGTGGTTCAGGAGAAATCCTCGGCTGTGAAGTACCATAGTGATACGCCGGTATCCGTATCTTCCTTTATTTTCGTGGTAGATAGCGGCGATTTCTTCTTTTGCCCCTGCATATTTGTCTGCCCGCTGCATCCGTTTCAAATAGTAGTAAAAGGTTGCTCTGGGCAGCTGAGCGATTTCAAGCAGAAGCAATAACGGATATTTCAGCCTCAGTGTTTGGATCACCTGCGTTTTCTGTGCCGGCGTCGCTCTTCTTCCAAAACCAAGGCTTGCAAATTTTTTAGGTATTCGTTCTCCGCGCGCAGCCGCTGGTTCTCGGCGATCAGGTCTTCTTCAACCGTCTTAGACGACTTGGCAGACTGGCTGCTATTTTTTCGCCCTCGCCGTTCGATCGCCAATCCTTCCGGCCCTTCTTCAAGATAGATTCGCTCCCACCGTTCAATGATGCCATGGTTGTTGATCTCAAACCTTCGCATCGCT
>NZ_NFHK01000100.1:0-1031 GCF_002161315.1 Faecalibacterium sp. An77 | reverse complement strand
ATAATGGAAACAGAAAATCCACCCGTAAGGAGAAGCGCCATGAATCTGGATACCCAAAATCTTCCGCCGGAAGTGGCGGCGTATATCCGGTCACTGGAGCAAGAGAAACAGCGGCTGGAGCAGGAGAAGCAGTTACTGGAAAAACAGCTGGTGAAGATGCAGTCCCTGAATGAACAGCTGGTTCAGATGCGCAAACGGATGTTTGGGCAATCCAGTGAGCAGATTCAGTATGTGGACGCCCAGCAGTTGGACTTCTTCAATGAAGCGGAAGCCTGCAGCGATGCGTCCGCTCCGGAACCGGGAAAAACGACCCCGGTGAAGGCCCATGCCCGGAAAGCGAAACGGACCAAAGAAGAACTGACAGAAGGCTTGGAACACAAGAAGGTAGTCTGTGAGCTGCCGGAGCAGGAACAGATCTGCGCCAAGTGCGGCAGCACCATGGTACGGATTGGAGAAAAGTTTGTCCGCTCTGAACTGGTGATTGTGCCGGCCCAGGTGTATGTGGTGGATTACTATGCCGCCAGCTACAAATGTGCGCACTGTGAAGCCCAGACTGGGGAGAGCTATATCCGGCAGGCCGAAGCTCCTGTTCCAGTGATGAAGAAAAGCATGGCAGCCCCCTCCACGGTAGCCTATATAATGCAGGAGAAGTTCCAGAACGGAGTTCCGCTGTATCGCCAGGAGGCTTACTGGAAGGGGCAGGGTGTGGATCTTCGGCGCAATACCATGGCCAACTGGGTAATCCGCAGTGCCCGTTGGTTCAAGCCTCTGTATGAGCAGCTTCGCAGGGAGCTGCTGCGGCAGGACATTGTGAATGTGGACGAGACCCGCGTCCATGTCCTGAAAGAGGATGGCCGGGAATCCAGTCAGATGTCCCAAATGTGGGTGTTCTGTTCTGCCGAAAAGAAAATTGCACTGTACCAGTACAGTCCCAGCCGTTCAGGCCGGGTAGCCAAAGAGATGCTGCAAGGCTTCTCCGGCTATACCCAGACCGACGGCTATTCGGGTTACAATTGTCTGGATTCCGTGAC